>CALEVL010000218.1 GCA_937924675.1 uncultured Ignavibacteria bacterium
AGAGTAAGAAGAGATTCCAAAGTAAATCTTACAGATATGAATTTGAATTTTGACAATTCAACAGATTTTGCCGCAAGGAGTTTCTGCCTTTATCAAAGCATTCTTCAGCCAGCCGGAGCTGTGTATAAGAAACTAAACGAATATTTCTTCACCACAAGCTGATAGTTAATACCGTACGATTCTCAAACCGACATCATAGCCGTGGCTTAGAAACGAGAATAGCCCTCTTTTCACTACTATCTTAACAACTACTCTAACGCACCCCGTATTTCTAATTTTTAATTTTACATTTCTAATTGAAAAGTGAAACCTTTTGCAGAAATACAAGTCTTAACACATAAACGGAGGCTACAGAGCATGTTGGATCTTGTAATAATAGTTGTAACATTCTTCATCATACTCTTTATGGCTCTAAAAAAATCAAAACTTTACAGAAACTAAACTTAAGGAGAAAGAATCATGACAGGAGTAGAAGCTTTAGTGCCACTTGTAGCAATAATTGCCACCTTCGGCATACCCGGTGTTATCATATTCTGGGCAATCTACACAAAGCACAGAGAAAGAATGAGACTCATAGAAAAGGGTTTGCCGCCGGAAGAAGTAAAGGCATACTTTGCAAATGAAACGAAACCGAACAATCCGTTCGCTGCATTGAAGTGGGGAATCCTGCTTGCGTTTGTGGGCGCAGGAATATTTCTTGGCAACTATCTCGAAGAAATGTATGATGTAAGCGAAGGGATAATTTTCGGTATCATCGTGTTCAGTGCGGGTTTGGGATTACTGATCTATTTCGCGGTTGCAAGTGCGAAATCAAAGAATACAGGAATTCAGCAAGTCTAATTAATTAACGTTAACAGCATAAAGATGAAACAGCGTTTTGTATTTTTATTTGCCATGACTGCATTTGTTACACTCATATTCGGTTGCGGGATCTTCTCGGAACGTTATGAGAAGATGGAAACGGAAGACCGAACAATTCCGATCAATGGAAAGTCAAAGCTAATTCTGGAAAACATCAGCGGAAGGATTGAGCTTAACCAGTCATCCGACAGCGGAACGATCAGGCTTGTTGCAAAGAAAGAGATCTCCGTTAGAAAGAAGGATCTTGACAAGCCGTTTGATGAGATTAAGATCAGGATTGACACGGATGGAAATGAAATTAAGATTGAAGCAGATATTAACACTAAGACAAGGACAAAGTTCTTCAACTTCGGAAGCATGAAGGGTCCGAGTGTTGACTATGAGCTTTATGTGCCGGCAGGGTTTCAGATTGAATTGTCGAATGTAAATGGAGATATTACCGGAGACAATTTCAACGGTGATGTAAGGATCGAACTTGTGAACGGAGATGTTAGCATCAGAAAATTTTCCGGACTGTTCGAATCTGAAATAACCAACGGAGAGATCTCTATGGGAATTGATTCGACTACCGGAGTTGACATAGAATCTATAAACGGGTCAGTTGATCTGACTTTTGGAGAGAATGTTTCCGCTAAGCTGAAAGTTGAAACAACCAACGGAAAGATCCTTGATGAAAATCTTTCTCTCTCTGACATAAAGCGCGAGAAGAAATATCTAAAAGCCGATTTAGGAGTTAACCCGTCAACATCTGTAAGTGTCAGCACAGTTAACGGCAGGATCACGCTCAAAGGCAAAGGAAAGAACTTTCAGTAACAGCACTTATTGAAGACAATCATCAATCCCGGGAATATTGGAATTTTCTAAGAAGATAGCAGAGAGTATAAGAAATGGAGACTCAGCAGAATTCTCAGCCATTGTAAGAGAATTCAGCGGGAAAGCTTTCGCTCTCACTCTAAGGATTCTCGGCAATAAGGAAGATGCTGAGGATTCACTTCAGGAAGCATTCATGCGTCTTTACAGAGCGATTGTTTCGGGACAGTTTGAAGAGCGGTCAAAACTTTCAACATACTTCTATACGATCGTTTACAATATCGCGGTTGATCACTACAAAAAACTGAAAGCAAAAAGATTCAGCATAATCTCGATCGATGTTGAAGGCGATAATTATGAGGAAGGTGATGATCTGATCCTGAATTATGCAGGTTCAGGGAATCTTCAGTCAAAGGATCCGACAAGCAAGACAATTGGTGAGAGTGAAGTAAGTTCGATAATCAGAAACTACGTAATATCATTACCCGAGCAATACTCGGTAATCCTTACGATGTTCTTTATCAATGATCTCTCTCATGAGGAAATATCGGAGATCCTGAAACTTCCCATAGGAACCGTGAAGAACAGGATATTCAGGGCAAAGGCGAAACTTAAGGAAATAATTTTAAAGAAATACAGCGAGGAAGAGATCCTCCAATATGTATGAAAAAATTTCATTTTAACATCAGCAATTTTTCAGGTATCTTCGACGGCATGACAGGAGAAGGAAAAAATATTGATTCGTTCATCAATGATCAGATAGGAAACAGTCTGAGCGCTGTTCCCTCACAAATGTTTGAAGAAGAACTTCTCAAGAGGATAAGCATTGAGAATGAATTCAGAAAGCAGGATGTAAAGACGGACAAGATCGCAAAGTCATTTGTGCTGTCCGGCATTATTGCATTTCTTGTGATAGTGGTTATTGCAGGATTCTTGCTGAACACAAGCGGAGCCGAATC
>CALEVL010000219.1 GCA_937924675.1 uncultured Ignavibacteria bacterium
TATCCGGGATATCCGAATTCAGCAATCAGGAAAACTGCTTCTTCGAGAAAATCTTTTTTGCCGGCAAGCTCGCCAAATTTCTTTTCAAGTCTTTCTAGATTAATTGTTGAGATAATTTCATTTGCTCTTTTTCTCAGAAGAAAATTGTCGTCTTCGGCAAAGTCTTTGAGGAAATTTGATGAAAGATCTCCGTATGACAGGAATCTTTCTCTAATATTTGAGTAGATACTCTCGTCTTCATCATCAAGAAGTTTGATCAGATGATTAAGCTCTGAGTCAGGTGTTACTTCTTCTTTTAAGTTAAGCAAGTTTTAAATTCTCCTTTTCTTTTACTTTTGCCAATAGTAACATACCAACAACGAAAAAAAGTCCTAAAGAAAGCACAGCAAGTTTTTGCGAACCGGAAATCCATGAAACAAGTCCGAAAGTGAGCGGACCAAGCAGTGTTGATGTCTTGTCAAGAAGGGCATAAAATCCGAAAAACTCCGCTTTAAACTCGAGCGGGGTGAGTGTTGTCATCAGAGTCCTGGACAAACTCTGAGTAGAGCCGAGAAACGTTCCCGCGAATCCACCGATTATATAGAAGGACATCTTATCTTCCGTAAAGAATACTGCAAAAGTCAGAAGGATCCACATTACAATATTCACAAAGATCGATCTCAGAATACCAAGCTTTCCTCCAAGGTAACCAAATATCAATGAACCAAGCATGGCAGTTATCTGAACAATAAGAAAGAAAATTGCCAGTTCGGTTACATCAAAGTTCAGGGTTGTGCTTGCATAATTTCCCGCAAAGAAAATAATCGTGTTAACTGCATCAATATAGAAGAAAAATGCCAGAAGAAAATTTCTTAGATTCGGATATTCATTTATGTGCCGAAGAGTATTTGCAACTTTTGAGAAACCATATTTGATGAGATTCTTTGTATGCCTTGGTTCACCTTTCTTTTCCTTTATAAAGAGGAAGAAAGGCATTGAGAAAACGAGAAAGAATAATGCGCAGAGTACAAACAGCAGATTCGGATTGTCTTTGAGAGGAAAAACCATCAGCACTGAAACAAGAGAGCCAATATAGCCGACAGCATATCCGGCAGATGAAACTTTGTTGTAATCTTTCGGCTCGGATATCTCTGACATGAAGGCATCGTAAAATGTGAGGCCGGTCTGAAAACCTATGTTTGAGAATACGAAGAGGATAAGAGCCAGCAGAATTGTTCCTTCGCCGGTAAAATACATCAGTGCTGTTGATATAACGCAGAGGATAGTGAAAGCTAAAAGAAATTTCTTTTTGGAGAATGTAAAATCTGCAATAGCACCGCACACAGGATTAAGAACAGCGGAAATGATCATGGAAATGTTTATTGCAAGTGCCCAGTAAAAATCGGCAATCGGTATTCCACCTGCAACGACCTTCTTGAAGAACACGGCAAAAACAAATGCAACAATTATCACCGCATACGATGAATTCCCAAAATCAAACAGTGACCAAATGAAAACATTTTTTCTGTTTGTCATTCGAAGCCGTTAGTTTGAAAGATAGTATCCTGTTGCAATTCAGGCAGTGTGATCTTTCTTCTCTTGAACTACACCGCCGCCCTTCTTTTTGAGATTCAATAATCCGCGTCCGGTCTTATTTAGCTTTTCTTCCTTTTTAAGATCATCAAGGATGGCATCAAGAATTCCGTTCACAAATTTGCCGCTGTTGCGTGTGCAATAATCTTTGGAAATATCTATCGCTTCATTGATTGAAACCTTTGGCGGGATCTCCGGGAAATGCAATAGTTCTGTAACTCCCATGCGGAGAACTATTTTGTCGATCAGGGCCATTCTTTCCAGCTCCCAGTTAACGACTTTCTCAAGAATCATTTTATCAAGATCCTCTTCATTCTTAATAACCAGGTCTATCAATTTATTTACAAACACGGCACTTTCTTCCTCACCAATCTCAGGGAGCAGATCTTTTTTTACTTTTTCTATCGGGTCTTTGGAGATCTCATGAGCATAAAGAACTTGCATTACGGCAATTCTGAGATCACGTCGCTTAAGTTGAGACATTCAGGTCTTTGTGGTTTTGGCAAAGCTAATAATTTATTTGCACTTTTAACACAACAAACTGTCATTTTAGGATTAACTTTTTTCTTTTGCCCAGTAATTTTTCATTAGTTCTGTTTCCCAATCCGGCTGAACTACTTCGTCACCAGGCAAGAATTCTCTTACAACCGGCTTTATATCTATCACAGGAGTTCCGTCAACAGCATCCAAGCCCGTTACATTCAGTATATTGCCATTCACAGAGTTTAGCTTAACTATTGTTGAACCAAGCAGGTTTGGCCGGGCTTTTTTCCTTTGTGCAAATATTCCAACTTTAGGGAATTTCTTGTTCTCCCTCGGATGAGAGGATGAAATGCTGATCTTAGCCGGATCTGCCATGTGGAAATAGAAAATTATCTCGAGATGTGAAAAATCCTCAACTCCAACAAGACTCTCCTCGGAGATCTTCTCACTGATAATTATTTCTGATTCCACTCCCCCCCAAAAATCATCGACGGGTTTCTTTCGGTTGTTCTTAACAAATCCTATTGGTTCAATGCTGTACATACAAAAGAGGTATTTTATTTTTCAATACGGATCAAGCGGTTCAAAGTTTGGAAAGGAATTACCTGCTTCAGGAAATGAATCCGGCCTGCTGCCGATCTCATAGCATATCTCGTCCATCTTTTTCCAGATCCCAAGTACTCTGCTGTCGCTGTGCGCCTTTGATATTGCTTCATTGCTAGTCCATTCAAATACTTCTATTACCAGATCAGGATCGATCGAAGAAGTCATTGCAATTGCATCTTTTGGCGAATAAAATCCTTCATTCAGCATAAACTCTCTTTTTATCCTCCTGATCTCAATCAACTTTTCCATTTTCTCCGGCTTAGCCCTGTATGCGGCAATCACTATCTTTCCGTTCATTCGGTTTCTTTTTCAGTTCGGCAATTTTCCTTGTGAGTTCAAAAACTTCATTGAGATTCTCCGGATCTCTTCTAAGCGTTTCTATTTGCTTGCTGTATGAATCAATCATCAGGCTGTTGATTACATTCTTCGCATATTTCAAATCAAATACCGGCGAAATTTTTTCATCGAGAAGACTGTCAAATGTTGAATCCATAAATTCACTCGACTCATGTCTGTCAGTTGATGCATCAAGCAGCATGGCAACCGTTTTTTCATCATCAAAGTTATTGATTATCCCAGCCAGATCAATACTCCCGTTGTTTATATATTCATCCAGAAGCTGTTCGATTATCTTTAATACAATTTCATTATTGATAAAGGATATTTCCAGATTATTTTCAATGTACGAAATAGCTTCACTGTCACCGCGGAGAAAAACTTTCAGAAGTTCTCTCTCATGAACAGATGGTCCGTCTGCCTGTTTCTGGCGGACAACAGGTCTTCCGGAATCCGGTATCACTAATGATGACACGGGAAATGCTGCAGACCTGCTGCTCTTCAGGATCCTGTTGAGTTCATCCTGGAGATCTGTCTCATACAAGGAGTATTTTGCCGAAAGTTCTTTGATGTACAATGCACGTTTAAGTTTATCCGGAATAACTGCAATGTAAGAGATGATCTCTCTTATGAACTCGGATTTTCCTTCAACTCCTTCAAGCTTTCCTTCCTTCTCATACAATTCCGAAACGAAATTTATTATCGACTTCCCTGCTTTCAAATGTCTCTCAAATTCCGGCTTGCCTTCTTTGCCAAGGAAACTGTCCGGATCTTCTCCTTCAGGAAGTGTTACTATATTCAGATCCAAACCACCCTGAAGAATTATTACTATCCCTCGCTTTGCAGCAGAAATTCCTGCCGTATCAGAATCAAATAGCACATGAACTTTCTTAGTATATCGTGAAATCAGTTTTACCTG
>CALEVL010000220.1 GCA_937924675.1 uncultured Ignavibacteria bacterium
GAGAATGAAACAATTTCAGGAATTGAAGATGAGTACAGACTGTCGGATCCCCTTCCGAGTCTTATTTATGTTAAGGAACCGGCTCCTCTAAGAGAGGAGAAACTGAAGGAGCTGCTCAATGACATTCGCTCAAAAGGTGATGTCTCCTATAAGTCATTTTCAACTGCAGAAGAACTTGAAAAAATCATTACCGATGATCTTGCAATTCTTCTAAGCGAAAGATTTTATTCCGTTGAAGACTCCTTACCTGCCGTAACCGAATCAGTGCGTGTACATACAAATATTCCGGATCAGATACCGCAGATCATTGGAAGAGAAAATGACATGCAACGAATCATCGATCTGATAGTTGAAAAGGAACATCATCTTATAACAATTACCGGCACAGGCGGAATCGGAAAAACAAGACTCGCGCTGGCTGTTGCAAAGTCAATGATCAGTAACTTTGACGACGGCGTCTATTTTGTGGATCTCTCTCACATTACAGATGAGACTGACATTTTCAAACAGATTGCAACTTCACTCGGAATCCAGCTTTCAAGTACGGAAGATGCGGCAAGTCAAATTACCGGATTCATTTCATCACAAAAAATATTGCTTGTACTCGATAACTTTGAGCACCTTGCTTCTTCTTCTGCAAAGATATCTTCTTTCATAAATAGCTGCCTAAACCTTACCATAATAATTACAAGCAGAAATTCTCTTAACATGGCAATTGAGAATGAATACCGGTTGCCGGCACTCTCGGTTCCGTTAGTGTCTGATGAATTCAATGAGACTGCTGATTCCCCTTCCGTAAAAGTATTCCTCAATAAAGCCAGATTAGCCGACAGCAATTTTGCTCTCACCGAAGAGAATTTTTATGATGTTGGCAAGATCTGCCGGCTGCTTGACGGAATTCCACTGGCAATAGGACTTGCTGCAGCCAAAGTGAGAGTCTTCTCACCAAAGATGATTGTCGAGAGACTCAGCAACAAGCTGAACATTTTATCCGGAGGATTTTCGGACGCTCCGGAAAGACATAAGACAATGCGTGCGGCAATAGAATGGAGCGTTGAACTCTTGAATGAACAGGAAAAAATTCTGTTCCGCAGACTCGCGGTGTTTATCGGAGGATTTGATTTTGAGGCCTTGGAGAAAATCTGCAGTGACGGTCTGGGAGATGCCGCAGAACTTACGGAATCACTTCTTATAAAGAATCTTATAAAGAAAGAGATGGAAGTAAACGGTATGCCGAGATATAATATGCCGGGACTTCTTCTTGAATATGCAGAGGAGATATTCAACAGGTCCGATGAGCGGGATGAGGTCCTGCTGAATCATGCATATCATTATTATGAGACCGCTTTAAATGACACATCCGTTTTTTCCGGACATCAGCCCGGTGCTGTATCACGTAAATGGGGATACGATGCTGAGAATGTAATTGAAGCCGCAGAGACATTTTGCAGGAATGGAAAATTCTCAGAAGCAGTAAATCTAATCTATTCACTGTGGCAATTATTCTGGATCTTTGACTATGATGACGCATTGGAAAAGAAGGTCAACCTTTTACATATCATTGATCAGGCTAAAGAACTCTCAGAAGAGGATAGTGGAAAACTCCTGTGGCTGGCCGGAGCAAACGCACTTGGAAAGGGCGATGAAGTGAATGCAGAAAAATACCTTGCGCAGGCACAGTCAATCTTTTCCCGAACAAATAACAAAAGCGGTTTTGGCTGGGCAAATCATCTCATTACTTCGATACATGCTGCAAAACATCAGGACAAATCTAACGAAGAAATTCTCAAGTCATTTGAAGAGTCAGCCCGATTGTTCAGGGAGAGCGGTGACTTCTGGGGAGAGTGCGGAGTAATTCAGAATTCAGCCGCGCTTGAAACAATGCTGAAACATTATTCGAAAGCAATAAAACTGTATGACGAGTATGAAAGACTTGCAAAGAAAATAGGTAACATGTCACAGCAATCTCACATACTCATTATGCGGGGCTGGATCCATATCAACATGAGGAAGTATGACAAAGCCCTCGAGTATCTGAAAAGCGGAATGGAATATTATAAGGACGGAACTACTCCCGAAGGACTTTGCTATGCATTGATAATCACTTCACTCTATTTCTTCAAAACGAAGAATGAACAAAAGGCAATGTTCATGGCAGGTGTTCTTGACAATATCATGCCAAAGTTCGGATTCACTCCGTGGCAAATGCTTTCACCTGTAAGCGACTTTGTAAAAGAGAAGGTCAGGAATACGAAAGATCAATCTCTTATAGATGAATACGAAAGAGGATTGAATATGGGAATTTACAAGGCCATAAGGATGGCAAACGAGATGTTGCAGGAAGAGAGGTAAATTATTTGCGTTACAACTTTATTGCCTTACAATCAAAATCCAAGCAGACTCTGCAAGAATTTTCTCCGTCAAAAGAATCTAGAGTTGAAAAAGACAAATACTGCTGTCTTATGTAGTTTCAGGCAGCTCCTGTAGAGCACTATGAACCTTCACCGTTCTGTATCACAGGAATCTTTACCTTCTTAATCTTATCTTTTTTCTGCAATGTTCTTCTCCTCGGAGTCTTTCTCATGAACATACTTTGATCAGTGACTTTTGATTCATCTCTCACATCCGGATACTCATAGATATTGTATCTGAAATTTCGCAAAACAATCTTCTCATCATCCTGAGAAATCACATAATTCGGAAGCATAGGAATCTTTCCTCCTCCGCCCGGCGCATCAATTACAAACTGCGGAACGGCAAGTCCTGAAATGTGGCCTCTTAGCTTATCCATTATCTCCATTCCAACTCTTAACGGTGTCCTGAAGTGATTGGCTCCTTTTGTAAGATCTGCCTGATAAATGTAATACGGCCTGACTCTCATTGCAAGCAAACCCTTCATAAGTTCTTTCATCGTCTCAGCATTATCGTTTACGCCTTTCATCAAAACGCATTGATTGCCGACCGGAATACCCGCATCTGCAAGCATGCCGCATGCGCGTTTGCTTTCATTTGTAATTTCCCACGGATGATTGAAATGAGTGTTGACGTAGATTGGATGATAACGCTTCAGCATTTCGCACAATTGCGGTGTTATCCTGTGCGGCAGAACGCAAGGCATCTTAGTACCAAGTCTTATGATCTGAATATGAGGAATTTGCCTGAGTCTGAACAATATCTTCTCGAGCATTGAATCCGTGAGCATCAACGGATCACCACCGGAAAGTATGACATCGCTGATCTCCGTATGCTGCTCAAGATATCTGAAAGCAGAATCAAGTGTGCGCATTGAGATCTTGCTTTGGTTTCCAACTTTCCTTTTCCTTGTGCAGAATCTGCAGTATAGTCCGCATTGAGAAGTTACAAGAAACAATGCGCGGTCAGGATAGCGGTGAGTAATATTTGGAACCGGGCTCATATCATCTTCGTTGAGCGGATCCTCGGGTGAGTCAATGTCCTCAAGTTCAGCAATATCCGGAACGCACTGAAGCCAGATAGGATCACCGGGATAGCGTATCAAGGAAAGATAATAAGGATTGATCCTTGCCTGAAAGAATTCATCAAGTTTTTCTGCAACATCGCGGTCGATGCAAAATTTTTCTACGAGGTCATCAACAGTATGAACACTGCTTCGGATCATTTCCTGCCAGAGTTCCATATTTGCTCCTTTGATTTTCTTTGTAAAGTATTGCCGTCACCATGTTAGATACTTTGCGAAAATCACGAGCGAATCTCCCGGCCTGTAAAACTCACGAATCGTTACCAATTCGGTATAGCCGTTCCGTTCATAGAACCTTCGCTCCTTTTCGTAAGATGGCTTCTGGCTTGTTTCAATAAGTATGAGCCTGCCGCCTTTTTTCTTCAGGTGTTCTTCGGAAAACTGTACCAGCAAACTTCCAATGCCTTTTGACTGTATCTCGGGATTGACTGCAATCCAGTAAAGATCGTATGTCCCTTCCGTCAATGGCCTGTGTCCGATACATACATATCCGTTGACAATTTTTCCTTCTGCATCAACGAAAATCTCATAGTCCTTCTGAGACTTGTCAGTGATGTAAATATCTATTAGCTCCAGAGCAACTTTGATTTCCTCTTCAGTAAAACTTCCGCAGGTAACAAGGATCTTCACCAGCTGCTCTCTGTCTTCCAATTCCAATGGACGAATCATGCTTTTATCCCCCATCTTGTTGAAGCAAATCCGATGATATTCTGTATTAGCTGTTCGTAACTCCAGCCGTATGCCTTTCCGCTTCTTGTAAAACCGGTATCCTCATCTGCGTTTGACGCAATATCCGGATTCGGATTAAGCTCAAGCACATACGGGATGTTGTCTTTGACCCTGAAATCAACGCGTGCATAATCTGATGCGCCGATGATCGAATATACTTTTCGTGCAGTGTTCATTATTTTTTCTTCAAGTTCCGGTGAAATGTTTTCTGCCGGACAAACTGCTTTTGTTCCGGCAAATTCAACTGTTTTATACATCCATTTACTGTTGTAACTTACGATCTTAGGATAATCTTCCGGCAGACCGGCAAAGTCAATTTCCGAAATCGGAAATACTATCAGATCCCCCGGACCGTTTATTTCATTTCCAACAACACTTACGTTGATCTCTCTTCCGTCAATAAATTCTTCAACAAGTGCCGGCTGTTTGTGTTCATCAAGAATGAATTCGATGCGCTCTTTTAATTCTACATCGCTGTACACAACCGACTTGTTCTCAATCCCAATGCTTGCATCTTCGCGACTTGGTTTTACAATCAACGGAAATTTGTTCTTCAATCTTGAGTATCCGTTAATTTGAAATTCATTTGGATTTGTGCAAAGATAATGAGCGGCAGTCGGAATTTCATAATAATTTAATATCTCTTTTACTCTCCATTTGTTAAGCGCAATTCCAAGAGTAAGAGCGCGTGAACCTGTGTATGGTATCTTCAGTATCTCAAACAGCGAAGCAATATTCATCTCCTGCGTTGGATCTCCGTCAAGTGATTCACACAGATTGAAAATCAAATCCGGAGGATCATTTCTGAGTTCATCAATAAGCTTGTACACATCAAGTGCTACAGGTATAATCCGGGTATCATGACCTGTCGGAGCAAGGGCACGCTGAACCGACTCAAGTTCATCGATCACCCCATACTCGCTCATGTCGATCGGTTCTTCAACGGCATCTATATCAGTAACACCGTCATCATAAATTTTTCCGGTAGCATATTGAAGCGGGTCATTATAGATGATGTGAATCTTCACTCAGCACATCATTGACTTGCTTCTGCTAACCGCTTCTTCAAGAACTGCATTTATCATTGCATTGTAGTCAAGCCCAAACTCTCTTGCTGCTTTAGGATAGCACGAATTGTCCGCGGGGTCCGGAAGGATTCCCGGCAATGGATTTATCTCAACTATGTTTGGAACATTATTGGAATCAAGCCGGACATCAATCCTTGCCCAGTCACGAATGCGCAGACATCTGTAAGCATTGAGACAGACATTTTCAATCTCCTTGTAAAGTGAGGAGGACACATCGGCAGGACATTTGAAAATATCCAACTTATTTTCTCTCGTATCAAAGAACCATTTCACTTCGTATGAATAAATCTTGTTGAAGCCCTCGGGTACTGAATCAAGATTGATCTCAACAACAGGCAATACTTTTGAGCCGTCTCCGTTGCCCAACATTGAAACGGTAAACTCCTTGCCGGGAAGGAAGTCCTCTACAATTGCCGGCTGCCCGTAACATTGTTTAATGCGTGAAATCTCCGAGTGCAGCTCTGCCGGATTGTTCACAACTGAAGAGTTATATATTCCTTTGGATGAACCTTCATGAAGTGGCTTTACAAATTTCGGATAGCCGTTTGAACTTACTGAGATCTTCTCATCATCAGTTATTAAGAACGGGGCATTTGGAATTCCATAATAAGACAGAATCTCTTTGCATCTGGATTTGTCATGGCAAATTCCTGTAGTGATGGAATCACTTCCTGTAAATGGTATGCCAAGCATTTCAAGCATTGAAGGTATTTGTGATTCTCTTGATACACCTCCGAAACCTTCTGCTACATTGAAAATAAAATCGTTGTTGAGTTCGGAGAGTTTCCGGAATGCCTCTTTGTCTGCTTCAATCAGCTCTACTGAGTGTCCGTATTGTTCAAGTGCATTTCGAACTGCCTCGATCGTTTCCATCGAGTCCCATTCGGCAAATGTATCATCGAGTCTGTCAGGATAATTTTTAATGAGGTTTTCATCGAGAAATTTTTCTGCGCTGCTATTTGATGCCGGTTGTAATTCTGATTCGGACAAATTTCCGGTTATGTCAGAATCTTTCTTAACGTTATAGGTTATACCGATGCGCAAATTTCCTGTTTTGTAGTTATGTGAGATTGTGCAAATATAACATTATAACTTTGTTTGTCAATGAGTCTGAATTGTCATCAGCTTTAATAAGCACAAAAAAACTTCCGGAACTATTGCCTCTCCGGAAGTTCTTATAATCATATTAGAGCCAAATGAATCAGGACTTACCAAGTCCTTTGATTTTGAATGAAAGCATTATGTACATGATACCGGAGATGATTGCAAATATTCCGATAACCATCACAACTGCATTTCCGGATGCAACCACATTAGAAAACAGAACAACTGCAAAGATTATTGAAATTACTCCGCTTAGGATTGCGATCCATTCGCTTGAAATTACCTTGCGCAACTTGATTGCATAAATGATCTGCATGATGCCTGATATCAAAGCCCAGATTGCGACGAAGTAAACGAGTGAAGCCAGTACAAACATAGGTGAGGCGATGAACAGAATACCAATGATCAGGTATATAACACCTTCAAGCACACCCGTCATCTTACCTTCATCCTTGGAAAAGATTGATCCTATTATAGTGAATATTCCGCTGATCGCTGCCACAAAACCAAGGTAAAAAATGATTGATGCAAGAACAGCACCCGGACTGAACAACGCAAATAGTCCGAAGAGTAAAATCAGAATTCCTCTTACAAGAACTGTCCACCAGCTTTTCTGTAATGCTTCTATCATAGCTCTTACTCCTTAAATTAATTTAGAAATACCTTGTCATAATTTACTCATTTTAGTTTTAACAATGTCATTAAAATCTCTTTCCGGCAAAATCAGACAATGAACATCCGTGTCATTTCAAATCAAATCTCCGCTATACATTTCAACTCAATCGCAATCGGAGTTGGCAATGAATTGATCTCTATCGTTGTTCTGCAAGGCTGATTGTCTTTGAAATACTCTGCATAAATCCTGTTGTATGTTGCAAAGTCATCCTTCATATTGGTCAGATAAACTGTAACGTCAATCAGTTTATCCCAAGAAGAACCTGCATCCTCAAGAATGTATCTAATATTTCTGAAAACCGAATGACACTGAACTTCGATGTCATATGAGATCACATTTCCGTTTTCATCAAGCTCAACCCCGGGTATTTTTTTTGTGCCTCTTTCTCTCGGACCAACTCCTGAAAGGAACAGGAGGTTACCGGCCCTTCTTGCATGCGGATAGAGTCCAACAGGTTCGGGGGCTTTGGAAGAGTTTATAATTGATTCGTTGCTCATGTTGTTTTTTGAAATAAGTTAGCAAATTGCCGGAGCGATTTAAATTGAAATTTATGCGAGAAGGGTAACTCATTCTTATGTGACTCACTTAAAGAAAAGCAGTATATTTGAAAAGTTTTGAAATAGCTTATCAATCATTATTCACTGAATTTGAAAACATAACTCATGGACAATACACACGATAAAATGATGCGTGATTTAGATCGCCTGCTTAATTCTCAAGACTTTAAATCAGAAGACGAGATTCGGAAGTTTATGGACGGCCTTATGAACAAAAAAATTCCCGAACTTCCGGTAGATAATTTGAGCAATAAGGAAAAAGCGCAGGACCTGGTTTTCGATGCTTATGAAGCTTCGCCAAAAAAGGCAAAAGCCAAGATTGAGCAGGCTTTGAAGCTTGATCCTGACTGCATAGAAGCCTATGAGTTTCTCGGCGCAAGAGAAACAAATGTAAGATTGAAAGCCGGATATTTTGAAAAGGGGATTGTCATTGGCAGAAGAATTTTCGGAGGAGATTATTTGAAAGAACACAAAGGACATTTTTGGGGATTTACTGAAACAAGACCTTTTATGCGATGCATGGAAGCATACTCATGGTGCCTTCATTATGAGGGCAAATTGAGTGAGAGCGTGGCTGTGCTTGAAGAAATGATTGAACTTAATCCAAACGATAATCAGGGTGTAAGAGATCAGCTTCTGACGTATCTCATTGAACTCGGCGATGACAGCAAGTTTCAGAGATATAATAAAAAGTATCATGATGATGACACTGCGTTTATGTTATATAACCGAGCCCTCTTCTCTTTCAAAACCGGAGGTGACTCGCCAATCTCACAGAAATTAATTGCAAAAGCCATTAAAGGAAACAAACATGTTCCGGGATTGTTGCTTGCTAAGACACCGGTAAAGACATTTGGTGATTCATTTATTATGGGTGATGAAAGCGAGGCTGAATACTATGTATATTTTTCTTACTCTGTGTGGAGGAAAGTTGACGGTGCGATAGACTGGCTTTGGTCACATCATGCTTAATGCATAAAATTCTGCAGATCTGATTTAAAGTGCAAAGAGGATTTTTTAATAACTTACCAGGAAATGAAACTCTACGAAGAACTGAAAAGCAACTCAAGAAAATTCCGGAATTTGTCTCTGAAATTGGCGAACTGAAAAATTTTCTAAAAATCTTGGGAAATATGAAAAAGAAATCCTTCCTTAATTATAATGTTGATTTGAAGTTGCATTAAAAACACATGGAAGAATTCAAGCAACTTAAACTTAAAGATCAGAAGCAGCATCTTGCAGGGGTTATAGATGATAACCAGCTTTATGTGAACCTATTGCCCTCAATGACAAGGACTTCGCTTAAATGGATGAAGAGAAGAAAGTGACAAAGGACTTTTACAAAACCAAAAAATGATACGACGATGAAAAAGACATCAGTGAAACTGTTTGAGGAAAGGCAGATTAGAAATTATTTGGACAGCGAACAGGAGAAATGGTAATTCTAGGTAGTGGATGTGGTTGCAATACTTATTGTTCAGGAGAATTTTCAAAAGGCAAGAAAAATACTGGAATAAACTCAAAGAGCGTCTCACAGAAGAAGGAAATGAACCGGCGACAAATTGTCACCGGTTGAAAACAAGTCTAAAAAGCGGAAAAATGAGCATTTCAAACTTTGCGGACAAATGACAAATGTTGGCTCCGCTGCTAACTTCATAGTGTGAAGCATATTCGTTCAGGCGTTCAAGCATGACCAACAACACATTTATGGACTCTCCCATTTCATAGATTATCAATCACGTTTATTCTAACTTGATTTAAAATGATTAAGAACATTTCACAGATCACAACTCCAAATCTCTTCATCAGACCCTACACCCTCAGTGATGCGGCTGAACTCCGGAATGCAATCACTGAATCTCTTGACAGTCTTCTCCCATGGATGCCGTGGGCTTTGGATGAACCTCAGGATGTTCACAAGAAAGAGGAACTCATTAATAGCTGGATAGATGCGCGCAGCAAAGGGGAGGACTTTGTATTTGCCATATTCGATAAGAGCAACACCTTTGCCGGCTCAACCGGTCTTCATCTTCGTGTAGGTCCCGGAGCTCTTGAAACCGGCTACTGGATCAGAAAGAAATTTCACAGAAAAGGTTTCGCAACGGAAGCGGCTTATGCAATGACAAAGGCAGGACTCATATACGGTGAAATAGAAAAGATGATACTCAAATGCGATGCGAAGAATGAAATCAGTTCAAGGATTCCAAGAAGACTTGGATATACTTACATTGGTGAGAGCTTTAGTAAAATTCATAATGCAATGCATCTAAACTTCTGCATGAGTAAAAATGAATTCAAAGAAATGAAAGAGTTTGAAAGCACTGATATTTACATGATTGACAACACTGAATAACTACTCAATGGAATACAAGATAAAGAAGGATTACAAAACACAATACAAAGACCCTATTACACTTTCAACCGGTGATGTTGTTATTCTTGGTGAAGAAGAGAAGGAAGAGAAATGGAAGGGATGGATATGGGCAGAACATAATTCAAAGTCAGGTTGGATACCGCTTCAGATCGTTGACGTCATGCCGGATTCGAAAGGGAAGATAAAAGAGAATTATTCCGCAAAGGAACTTGATGTAAACAAAGGCGATATAGTAGTAAGCATCAAAGAGATGAGCGGCTGGCTTTGGGTAATGAATGAGAAGAACGAAGAGGGCTGGATTCCCGCAGAGATTGCGGTTGCCCATAAGAATCATCTCGGAAGGATCTCACTGATTGCTTCAATTTCAGGACTTGCACTGACCGAATTGCTTATCAGAAGCGGAATTGCAGACGGACCTGTAATGGAAGTGATCAATACTGGATTTGAAGGCGGTACTGTCGGAGGACTGGCTGATTGGTTTGCTGTGAGTGCGCTGTTTAAAGAAATTCCTATACCTTATATAAGAAGACATACTAACATCATCGTAAAGAACCGTGCAAAGATCTCCGAAGGTGTTGTTGATCTTGTAACTAACCGTTGGCTTTCACCTGAAGTGCTGAAGGAAAAACTTTCAGCTCTTGATGTCTCGTCCGGTGTCATCAATTATTTTTCGAATCCGGAGAATATTGCTAAGGTCACAGACTTTGTCAGAAAGGAAGTTCTTACAAGAGTTGCCGCTGGACTTGATTCGCCCGATCTGTCTGTTTTTCTTGAAAAGGCTATCAATGAGCAACTCAACAAAGTTGATATTGCAAAACCGCTTGGAAAGTGGTTGAAAAATACTGTCGAAAGCGGAGGACACAACGAGATCATAGAAAAAATACTTGAGACAACCGCAAAGGCAATGAATGATGCTGATACTTCCGAAACTATATCTTCTAAAGTGAATGAATTGATAGAGGAATATAAGACTGACAGTGCATTGAAATTCATCGGGCTCAACATTGCAGAAAAACTCAAGCTGATTGACAAGAAGATTATTGCCGGGAAAATTCAGAATGGGTTGAATAATTTTGTTGACGAACTCAAATCTGACAAAGAACATCCCATCAGAAAGAAGCTTAACGATTCGCTTATATCTTTTGCAGATGGTCTATGTAACGGGGATGAGTCTTCACTTGAAATTGTGGCATCAATGAAGCAGAAGTTCTTGTCAAATGCGGAACTCGGCGGAATGATCACTGAGCTTCTTGGAAAGGCAAAGACATCACTTGATGAACAGCTCGCAAGCAACGATACAAGTCTTATGAAGATAATTGCGAAGAACATTGAATCTGCCGCAAACGAATTCAGCAGCAACAAGGAATCTCAGAAAAGATTCAATGAGTGGGTAAGAGAGACTGCAATACAGTTGATAAATTCATATCACCATAAAATTGGCGAGATGGTAAGAGAGAGTCTTTGGAAACTTGACGATAAAGCACTTGTAGGTCAGATCGAAGAGAAGGTCGGTAACGATCTGCAGTTCATCAGACTCAATGGTGCAGTGATAGGATTCTTTGCGGGCGCAATCATTAAGATAATCAAGCTCACTATTTAGAATAATTCATAGCAAATAACTTTAATTGAAACATCAATTGATTTCTTCTAAACAAACCAAATTGACTTAACAATGAAAATCATCTATTGCTTGATTTTGGTTCTGATAACTACGGGCATGGTGAGTGCTCAGTTTACAAAGTTCAAGCCAACGCTTTCGCTGAATGAAAAAAGTCAGACCTCCGGAAGCACTTCAGATACAGCAACAAAGTTTGGTGATTACACTCCGGGCATCGGATTCAATTTGGCAAAGACTAAAATGGGAGACCTTAACTTCAAGCTCTTCTCTTATGTCAGATACCTGAATCAGAAAGCATCAGATGATCAATACATAAATGCATTTAATGATACTACGACTCTGAAGCTGAGGCAGGACTGGCAGTTCGCCAAGGTTAATATTCAATTTCATGGATGGCTGTTTGATCCTAATTTTCGATATCTTGCTTATGTGTGGTCAAACAATAACGCACAGGGACAAACTGCATCCGTTGTTGTAGCGGGAAATTTGTCATACATCTTCAATAAGCACTTCACAATTGGTGCAGGCATTGGAGCATTGCCGGGTGTAAGAAGCACAGAGGGAACATTTCCTTACTGGCTCACAAATGACAACAGGTTGATTGCTGATGACTACTTCAGGCCTTCTTATACTACCGGAATCTGGTTCAAAGGAAAAATTGCGGATGATCTTAATTACAATTTAATGGTCGGAAATAATCTCAGTCAGCTTGGAGTTGATGCAAGTCAGTTGAGTTCAAGCATAGCTACAGTTTCCGGCGCTCTTACCTGGTACCCATCAACCGGTGAGTTCGGTCCCGGAAACGGTTATGGCGATTTCACTTATCATGAGAAAGCAGCAACACGTCTCGGCGGACATTTCACATACAGCAAGGAAGACCGTCTTGGCCAACCAACATCAGATGCATTTGAGAATGTACAGTTGAGAGTTTCAGATGGAAGCGTCATCTTTAAAGCAAATTTGTTCGGCAACGGCATACGTATTGACACAGCTGCTTACAGAATGGCAAGCTTTGATTTTGGTGTTAAGTACAAAGGGCTATCGCTCGAAGGAGAATACTACTTCAGGTGGCTGAACAACTTCAGCGGCAGCGGCGTAGATGATCTCGGCTTCAATATACTTGAAGACAATGGTTTTCAACTGCTTGCATCAGGTATGCTAATCAAACAAGTACTTCAACTTTATGCAAGCTATTCAAAAGTGTTCGGGCAATACGGAGATCCTTACGGAATCAGGACGGGACTAAACATCTTCCCATGGAAGAATCAGTATGCCAGATGTAACATTGAATACATTTACGCATACAAGAGTCCGGTTGGGGGATCATCTGTTCCGATTCAGGTGGGAAGTACCGGTAGCATTTTCCACATTGACTTTGTGCTCAGCATGTGATCCTTGATTATTAACGGGGCAGTCAATTTTCAAAATGAGACTGCGCTAATCAACATTAATGCAAGAATGATCAGTAAGAGCAAGCTTCGCAATTACTTTATAAAGAGATGCGACAATATCACAGAATCCCTCACTCATTTCTGTGAATCGGGCGATCATGAAGAAATTCACAGGTTGAGAGTCGAATTCAAGAAGCTCAGAGCATTGGTATCGCTTGTAAGTGAATGCACTGATAATTCACTCATTCCGAGTGAATTCAGAACCGCGAAGGTTGTCTATAAGAGAGCCGGAATAGTGCGTGATGCTTTCATTTCTCATAAGCAGCATATTGCCATCTCACCTGTGGAATCAGAAAGTGCAGGTGAGTTTCTTGAACTGGTAACGCGCCAGTTTTGCAGTAAAAAAGATCTTCATATGCTTGTGATTACAGACTGGCGAGATCTTGTGAAGGAGCAATTTGAAAACATCGGCAACCAATGTTCTTTGCTTTTCTACAGGAAATCGCTCAGCCGATTGGAGCACAAATTTACGGTAATTAGAGAAAACGAACTTCATGAATGCAGAAAGATCATTAAGAAACTAATGTATCTTTACCCCCTGATGTCTGAACCTGTTAAGAAAGAACTCAACATAAATACGGATTACCTTGATGCGCTACAGGAGGAGATTGGGAATTGGCATGATACGCTTGTTGCTCGAGAGCATTACTCTGTGACAGAAGGTGACATAAGCAGGCATTTGAAGCATCTCGAAATAGAATCAGCTTTCAGATTGAATTCTATATGTATTCTTACGGAAAATTTTCATGACAAGATCAGCTCTGTTTGAACCAAATGCAAATCACATGATCAACTTGTCTATCTCTTCAGAAGCTTGAAGCCAATCTCCCTTCCGAGTCCCTGAAACATCGCAAGATTTATCCAGAACCAGGCGAACTGTTCCATCAATTGAAATTTATCATTTCCTCCAATATCATAGCACTCTGCAAAACCGGCATCCTTAGCAAGTTGCTTTGCAGTTGACTTTCCTTTTTCGCTGTCACCGGCTACAAACATATCTATCTTCATGCCTCCGTAAACTGTGTCAGCCATGTTATTAAAACCTGTAGTATTGAAACATTTTACAACATCCCTTGTGGAAGTGTTTGCAAGTATTGAATCTGTTGTATTGCTGAAACCCTTAGGACCATTGCCTGCGATGATATTCATTGCATCGATTATCACTTTACCCGTGGTGTTACCAAGTGATACTGCAACTTCTTCAGCCGCAACAGCAGGAACGGCAATGAGCGTGACTTCAGACAGCTCAACGGCTTTGCCAACAAGATGGGCTGTAGTATTAGGATTTTCCAAAAGCTCTTTCCCTTTGAAATCAACTGTATCCTTTACACCGAGAAATATCTCGTGTCCGGCTGCCGACCATTTGGCTGCGAGAGCTCCGCCTACATTGCCCGCTCCGATTATTGCTATTTTCATTTGATTGTGATTTTAATTTCAAATTAAAACGAAGTTGTCTTATTCTCTGTCTGTGACGGTGACTGCAATTTCCGACTACCAAATTTTTTAAATCTAAAGATTATCCTCTTCATTCGGCTAATTCTAAACGAGTATTTTGTTGAATCTTCCGAAGTAATTTTTAGAATGCTTCAAATTTGTTTGATCACTTATTCAGCAGTTCAACAACCAATTCCGCGGCGGCGGCTCCTGAATTCTGCTGCTGACCTGTTATAAGATTACCATCTTGAATTGCATAGGAAGAAAAGGGCTCAGCGACCTTGAATGTTGTGCCATCGATCTTTCCCGCTTCGGTTTCAATTCTGTAGGGTTGTATTTTCAAACCAACCGCCTGATCCGCAAAATCTTCTTCGGCATCAGCAAAACCTGTCCAGGTTTTGCCTTTAACAAGCAGTTCTCCGTCTGACTTCTTTGCTTCCAGCAACAGCGTAACCGAGTGACAAACAGCGGCAGAAGGTTTTCCTGCCTCATAGAATGATACGAAAAGTTTCTCGAGATCTTTGTTGCCTTTGTAAGTGTACATTGGTCCTTGCCCGCCAACGAGAAAAATTGCATCATAATCATCATGCTTGACCTCTGTAAGTTTCTTTGTGTTTTCCAGCATTGAATTGAACCAATCTCTCTGCATGAAACCAAGGGAAACTACATCGTGTGCAGAATAACCGCTTGCATCAGTTGGATCGGAATAACCATCCATCATCAGTTTTCCTCCGCCTGTCGAGACGAGCTCAACATCATACCCCGCCTGCTGAAAGATGTGGAGCGGATGAGAAAGTTCCGCCGCCCAAAAGCCGATGGGCCATCCTGTTTGTTGTGACACGGCCGGACTGCTTGCCACCATGAGTATCTTTCCTTTCGATGGCGCACCGTGAATGTGTACGTATGTTTTTTTCTCTTTTATCATGTTTGATTTTGTTTATCTGATTCTAAAATGATATTGCAAAATTACATTGATATGTTAGATTTACCAATATGGTTACAAAATTGTAAGATACACACTTTTGTGAAAGATATTGAAAATTAAAACAGTTTCAATCTATGCCTGAGTTTATCTACAAGAAGAAGCTATACTACAATCCGGTTGAGTTTGCAATGGACAGAATTGGCGGCACCTGGAAGATGCCGATTCTCTGGAGATTGAAAGACAAAGTGATGAGATACGGTGAACTTAAGAAGGACATGCTCAGAATATCAGACAAGATGCTGACATCTCAGCTCAAAGAACTTGAAGAAGAAGGTTTCATTAGCCGGAAAGTCTTCCCTGTTGTTCCCCCAAAGGTTGAATACTCAATAACTAAGAGAGGCAGAAAAGCGATTAAGATCGTGAATATAATCAGAAATTACGGAATGGAGCTAATGAATGAGTTTGGAGTTGGTGAGGAAGCAAAGATTAAGAAGTAGCTGTATTTGCATTGAACAATCTTATTTCATGTTCCTTAATGAATACGGCTGCACTGATTAAACATTTATCTGTCTGCTTACAACTGATTTTGAAAGTCATTTTTATATTGAGAAATCCAAAACTCTTTTTTGATTATTCAATCCTTCTGTAATAGTTGATCTGTCCCAAATGATAGTTAAGATGTGTGATGAGATGAATCAGAAGAAAACGGGTTGATACTTTTCCGAAAGATTTCTCAATAGGATAATCCTTGTCCAAATCCTCGGGCGTCAGTTGTGATAGAATATCTTCAATCATTTTTTTCGTAGTTTCAATTTCACTGATGATCTGTTTTTCAGGAACATTCTTATTTGTAAATTCAAGTTCACGTTCTCTTATATAGCCCGTATTGCCAAGTGTTGCACCGATGAAGTGATTCAGATTCCCGATAAGATGCAATGCAAGATTACCGGCGGAGTTTGAGATGCCTTTTCTTTCTTTCCAAAGATTATCTCCGCTTCCAAAGAGAGAGATTTCTTCCTTCAACCGGTCAAGTTCCCTAAGAAAGAAACTTGTTAGTATTTCACTTTTCATATGCTGTTTTGTTTTTTGAATAAGATAGTCACATCAGATTCAAAAATTTTGGGATATTTTTGTCCTGATATCGAAAGTTCAGCAGACTCTGATATTTCAATTGCCTTCTTACTTACATCATTCATACAAATGAATTTATAATGAGTCTGCCAATTGCTATTTTGCTTTAAATCAAATCAGGACAATGGATTCCCCGCAAATACTTGATTACAAAAAACGCACTATGATATTCGACCGTAAAGGCTACTCAGACGAGACTCTAATTGATTTATATAAAGCAATACTTCTTCCGAGAATGATTGAGGAAAAGATGTTGCTCCTTCTGAGGAAGGGCAAAATATCCAAATGGTTTTCCGGTATCGGGCAGGAAGCTATTTCAGTTGGTGTGACAGAAGCTCTCGAAAATGATGAGTACATTCTGCCCATGCACAGAAATCTCGGAGTATTCACATCCCGCAAAATGCCATTGGCAAAATTGTTCAAACAATTGCAGGGAAAGTATAACGGTTTTTCCAAGGGCAGGGAAAGATCTTTTCACTTTGGCTCAAATGATTTTCATATTGTTGGCATGATCTCGCATCTCGGACCGCAGCTTGGCATTGCAGACGGGATTGCACTTGCAAGCCTATTGAAAAAAGAAGACAAGGTCACTGCTGTTTTCTCCGGTGACGGTGGAACAAGTGAAGGAGATTTTCACGAATCGCTTAATGTTGCAGCTGTGTGGAATCTGCCTGTAATCTTTATCATCGAAAACAACGGCTACGGACTTTCGACACCGCTTAACGAACAATACAAATGTGAAGACCTTACCGACAAAGCAATAGGATATGGCATGGAAGCATTGCAGATTGATGGAAACAATATACTCGCGGTCTATGATACAATTAAGACTTATGCGGAATCTATCCGCCTTGCACCACGTCCGGTCTTTATCGAATGCAAGACATTCCGTATGCGAGGACATGAAGAAGCCTCAGGAACCAAGTATGTGCCCCAAGAGATGTTTGATGAATGGTCAAAGAAAGATCCGGTTGAAAACTATGAATCATTTCTCACTGAAGAAACCGTATTGACAGATGAACTCAGGCTTAGCATCAGGGATGATTTCAAGAAGGCAATTGACGTTGCTCTTGATGAAACATTTGCAGAGCCGGAAATCATACCTGATACTGAAAGTGAGATCAGAGATGTTTATGCACCGTATCAACAAATTATCTCCAAACCCTCATCTGACAAAAAATCTCCCAAGAGACTTGTAGATGCTGTCTCTGACGGATTGCGTCAGTCATTGGAGAAGTTTGACGAGCTCGTTATCATGGGACAGGATATTGCAGAGTATGGCGGGGTCTTCAAAGTCACAGAAAATTTCTACAAGGATTTTGGAAAGGAGAGGATTCGCAATACGCCGCTTTGCGAATCGGCCATAATCGGAACAGCTCTCGGACTCTCGATTAAGAAAATGAAGGCAGTTGTTGAAATGCAGTTTGCTGACTTTGTCACCTGCGGCTTCAATCAGATAATAAACAATCTTGCAAAGATCCATTACCGCTGGGGACAGAATGCTGACGTTGTTGTCAGAATGCCTTGCGGAGCCGGAGTGGGTGCGGGACCATTTCACTCTCAATCAAATGAAGCCTGGTTTTTTCACACACCCGGGTTGAAAATATTTTATCCATCAAATCCGTACGATGCGAAAGGACTTATAACTGCAGCAATAGAAGATCCAAATCCTGTTTTGTTCTTTGAGCACAAAGCTCTTTACAGAAGCATCACAGAAGATGTGCCGGATGATTATTACACAATTGAATCAGGCAAAGCCCGGGTTGTTTCAGAAGGCGATGATATAACACTCGTCACTTACGGTATGGGAGTTCATTGGGCTAAGAAGATTCTCGAGGAAATGAAAGATGTCTCAATTGAGTTGATTGACCTGAGAACTCTTCTTCCATGGGATAAGGATGCAGTAGAATCAAGTGTCAAGAAAACAGGCAAGCTTCTGATTCTTCATGAAGACACATTGACCGGCGGAATCGGAGCAGAGATTGCGGCTCACATATCGGAACATTGCTTTGAATTTCTTGATGCTCCGGTGATGCGCTGCGGAAGCCTTGATACTCCAATTCCATTTGCATTAACTCTTGAAGAGAATTTCTTTCAGAAGAATGCATTTGAATTCAAGCTCAGGCAGTTGGCAGACTTCTAAAATCTTTTCATAAACTTCAAATCTTAACTTCAACTACTACCTGCACTTCCAGTAGATTTGCATAATGCTGAAATGCATCGTCAAATAACTACTCATTTCCCAATTTCCGATTACTAACTTAAGTATCAACAATTTGCTCTTTGCTTTCAACTTTCCCGTCTGAGACGGGCAGGCAACTTTC
>CALEVL010000221.1 GCA_937924675.1 uncultured Ignavibacteria bacterium
GCTCTGCTAAAGAGTTCAGATGCTCTGCTAAAGAGTTCAGATGCTCTGCTAAAATCATAAATTCCTCAAAAAAACCCGCTTAATTCGCTATTGATCAAGTTGCTTTGACAACTTAACTATATCTCGCCGGGAACAACTTTTCCCAAAGGGACCCCCTCAGGGCAATTTTTACCGAAGAGACCCTTTGTGCCAACTCTTAACTTTCAACTTTAAACTTTTTCGCCGTTGTTGGTGCCTGCCCGGCCTAATCGGTTTCCCAAAAGTTTGCAAGAAAGCTTTTCACAAAGAGTCGTAAGTACAAATGCAAACTTTTGGGTCACCAACAACTTACCCCAGCCAATTGATCGCATAACCACCGTACGCGTTAAACTGAACAGCAATGTTAAATGAAAAATAAAATTCGCTGAGGAAATGAAAGATATAGTAAAGGGTAAGTTGTTGCCTGCCCGCAGTCGTTTAATATAGTACACTCTCCGCAGGCGGGGTGACCCTCCCGCCTGCAGCAAACAGACCCAACAGCGGCGAAAAATTGATCGAGTATTCACTGCAATAAATCCTTTATCCCCAAACCCTCTGTGGATCTTAGTGTTCCTCTGTGGAACTCTGTGCAATTCTTTGAGCAGTACTCTACTTAGGAATTACTTTGAATAAGTTTCTTATTCTGTTTATTATGAAAGCAATTAGATAAAGTGTAAAGCATTACAGGTCACCCCAATGAATAAATCCGTGATGTACAAATCAAAAGTTAACTTACAAAATTGAGCCTTTCACTCAATGAGCTTAAAAAAAGATTTGGCAAAATTAAGCTCATTGTTTCAGATATTGACGGAACGCTTGTTTCCAGCAATAATGTTCTCAGCGAGCTTACGATACAACAGGTAAAGGAACTTCAAAAGAAGGATGTTCTTTTCTCTCTTGCATCTCAGCGCGTTCACTCATCCATAGTTCCGCTTGCAAAAGACCTCGGCATCAAGATTCCTTTCATTTCACTTAACGGCGCGTTGATTCAGGATGCTTATCAGCAAACATTGCTTAACAAGTCAGTGATTGACAAGAAATATGTTGAGCGAGCTCTGAGACTTGCAGAAGCAAGCTATGTGAAGATTGCACTGTGCTACAATGACAGGATAGTCTATACGGAAGATAATTCAGTGGTTAGAGATTTTATGACTAGGCTTGGTACAACTTATACTCTAGTTGATTCCTATGACGGATATCTTGATAATGTGCTCGAGATAATCATGCTTGGCAATGACAAGAACGTGATCAAGAACATTCAGAGAAAAATGACTCCGCCGTTCGGACTTTATCTCAAAGTGAAATATTTTCGGTCACAGGCATTTCAGAATGTTTTTAATCTAGAAATAGTAAGAAAGAAGGTTAACAAGAAAATTGGTCTCAAAATACTTGCAAAGCATCTTGATGTGAAGAAGGAAGAAGTTCTGGTGTTTGGAGACTGGTACAATGACAGAGACCTCTTTCAGTTCGGAGGAACTAATATTGCCCTTGAGAATGCGGTAGATGAGTTGAAGGATATGGCAGATTATATCACTGATCAGAGTAACGATGATGACGGTGTCGGTCACTTTCTGAAGATGATCAACGATGCAAAATCCAAGAGATAGTAAACAATGGAACAGTATGACAGGCTTGCAGGATTCTATGACAAAGTAATCTCAGGAAAGGAACACACCGCTCCTTATGTGATATCGGCACTGAAAAAGTATCATCCGCGCGCAATGACTCTGCTTGAACTCGGATGCGGAACGGGAGATGTTCTTGCGGGACTTGCAGATAGATTTGAGCTTTCCGGAATTGACAGCTCTGCAGAAATGCTGAGAATTGCCCGCAAGAAGATCCCTGCTGCAAAATACTATCACGGAGATATACGAACCAAGATCACAAAGGAAAGATTCGATGCAATCATCTGCGTTTATGATACTTTGAATCATATCACTCTCTTCAATCATTGGAAAAAGGTTTTCAGCAATGCCGAAAGGATGCTTAATGAAAACGGAATTTTTATTTTTGATGTGAACTCCGGATACAAGCTCAACATGCTTTCAAGGATCACTCCTCTTGTTCACAGATTTGAAAAGAATTTTCTTATCATGGATGTTGACAAGCGCAGTGAGAATCTTTTCAACTGGAATCTGAAGGTCTTTGAGAATACATCCGGTGACAAGTTCAGACTGACCGAGTGCAACATTCCGGAATCTGCTTTTGATACTGATCGTATCACTGATGCTCTGGAACAAAAATTTGTTTTGCTGAGAGTTGAAGATGAATCCCGGAAGAGAGTCACGGCTAAAACAGAAAGAATCTATTTCATTTGCAGGAAGAAATCATACTTAAACTGATATGAGAAAAATTATTGAATGTGTTCCAAATATTTCCGAAGGACGTGATGAGAAGATCATCAATGCCTGTGCTGAAGAAGTAAGGCAAGTCAAAGGTGTTACGCTTTTAGATGTCGATCCGGGAAAGTCAACCAACAGGACAGTCTTCACCTTTGTAGGTGATCCGGAATCAGTTGTTGAAGCAGCGTTCAGATTTGCGAAGAAAGCTTACGAGCTTATTGATATGACAACACATTCCGGTGAACATCCGAGAATGGGTGCGGTTGATGTTGTGCCGTTCGTACCTGTGTCAAACGTAACGGTTGAAGAGTGTGTTGAATGTTCAAAAAGGTTTGGAAAAAGAGTTGGAGAAGAATTGGGAGTTCCGGTATATCTTTACGAAGAAGCATCGAATAATCCTGAGCGAAAAATGCTCAAGCAGATAAGAGCAGGAGAGTATGAAGGAATTAAGGTCAAGATTATCAAGCCTGAGTGGAAACCAGATTTCGGACCGCAGGAGTTTGTGCCAAAGTCGGGCGCAACTGTAACCGGAAGCAGATTCTTTCTAATAGCATACAATGTAAACATACTCGGAACTAAGGAACAAGCTCACAGAATTGCACTCAATGTTAGAGAGCAGGGTAGAAGCGAAAATGAGCCGGGAAGACTGAAAGCCGTAAAGGGAATCGGATGGTATGTCAAGGAATATGATATGGCACAGGTTTCAATGAATCTCGACAATTATAAATTAACTCCTCCGCATATTGCATTCGAAGAGTGCGCCAATGATGCAAGAGAACTTAATCTTGGCGTTTGCGGAAGTGAGCTTGTGGGACTCATACCTATCGAAGCAATGCTGATGGCGGCAGATTATTACATGCAGAAAGAAAATCTCTTCATATTAGATGAGCGGCAGAAAATAATGCTTGTAATAGACCGGCTCGGTCTGTCATCAATTTCACAATTCATTCCTGAAAAGAGGATCATTGAATATATGATCAGTGAAAAAGCGGAGGAGCCGCTTGCAACGCTTTCTGTCCGGGAGTTTACAGAACTTGTCGGAGCAAGGACATCTGCTCCTGGAGGCGGGAGTGTATCTGCGCTTATAGCTTCTCTTGGAGCTGCACTTGGGGCGATGGTAGGTTGGATGACTTATGGAAACAAAAAGTTTGCACATCTCGATTCAAAGATCAGAAAACTCATCCCGCCGCTGCATAACAAGATGAAAGAACTCATTCCTTTAATAGATGCAGATACAAATGCATTTACTGATTACATGACGGCAATGAAAATGCCGAAGAAGACTGACGATGAAAAGAGTTTGCGAAAAGAAAAAATGCAGGAAGGTCTGAAGAAAGCAATCAACGTTCCGCTTTCAGTAATGAGAATTTCTGATTCATGCTGGGAATGGATGATCGAAGTTGCTAAGATCGGAAACATATCTTCGAAAAGCGATCTTGAAGTAGGCGCTAAGAGCTTGCAGACGGGTATTTGGGGCGCATCAAAGAATGTTGAGATAAACATTCCGCAAATAGAAGACGAAAAATATAAAGAGGAAGTAATAAAAGAGTCAGATGAGATTCTCAAGAGAGCAGATACTTCTATGAAGAAAGTTCTGTCAACATTAGCAAAGCGTACGGCTTAGATAAGCGTGAAAAAATCTTCTTTGCCGGTGAAATGATGTCGTATCACATTGGCACGCACCAGGTTTACCAGTGTTCTGCTTGCACGCCTTTCGGAGATATTGACAAGTTTCTTGAATCCTTTCACCGTGATCTTCTCATTTTCATTAAGATAATCGAAGAGGGTTTTCTCTATGTCACCAATTGATACTTTCAATGGATGTGCGCTTACGTTTGTGTCCTTCAGAATTTTCACAGTCTCTCTTGAAGCGATTATGCTCTGATCCCTGTGCCGAACATAAACTTTAGAGTTCTCCTCCGGTTCTTCATCCGAAATGAGTCTGTGAGGCTTCATCTTGCTTTCTTCAATATGTACAACCACAATATCTTTGCCTTTCAGCAGAAGTACTTCCCATTCATACTCGAGTTCCGGCTCGCAATAAAATTTCGCTGCCGCTGAGATCAGCTCCAGCTCACCCTTTTCACTTTCTACGCCGACTATGCTTTTGTCATCATCAATTCCGAAAAGTATCATCCCTCCTTTCGAATTTGCAAAAGCGATCATTTCTTTTGCTATCTTTTCCGGTGACGTAAACTTTCTTTTGAATTCTACGAGATCATTCTCGCCGTTCTCTATAATCTCGTTAAGTTCTATGAGGTACATTCTTATTTATGTTCTGAGATTTTTTTCCCTGTCCAGGTAATTCTGAAGAATTATCTGTGCTGACATTTCGTCAACAAGTCCTTTTTCTCTTCTTTTACTCTTCTTCGCGACTGTTCTTATGATCTCAGCGCCTGCCATTCTGCTGGTAAGTCTTTCATCGATAAAATCGATCTCAGCATTGTTGCCTTCAAGTTCCAGAAATTTTCTGAGCTTGCCTGAGAAGGTCTTTGTTATCTCTGTCTGCTCAGAGCTTTCTCCTGACATTGAGACAGGCATGCCGATAACTATTTTACTTACTTCTTCCTCCCTTACAAGTGCGCTAAGCTTCTTCAAGAGGTTATTGTCATTGTACATATAGTCTCGCGGAAAGGAAATTGAAAGTCCTGCATCGCTGATTGCTATGCCTACCCGTTTGATTCCGAAATCAATTCCAAGATATTTTGACATTTTCGGTAAGTTATGAATGACAGGTTGAGTTAGTTGCTATTACCCGTTTTGCTCGATATCCTTTTTCAGATACTCTCTAAGCAGTTTACCGGGTTTGAAATGTATTTTTCTTCTGCCCGGTACGAAAATGAATTCCCCGGTTTTAAGGTTCCTTGCTTTTGGTTTTGGCTTGGTCTTTTTAATTTCAAATACGCCAAAGTCTCTAATCTCAATTCTTGCAACGGGATCCGCTTCCATTAACAACTCTCTAATAGATTCAAACAACGAATCAACAATCAATTTCTGTGTAAGCCGTTTGCCGATGAGTTTGTCATCAAGTCTGAGCTCAATATCACGGCGAGTGTAGGTCTTTACTTTCGGTTTATCTGACTTTGCCATGCATTGCCTCAAGATATCGCTTGAAATATAGAAATGATGAATACAGTATCAATGCTATTGAAACAAAGTACAGAATGTAAATCAGTGAAGTAAGATTATCGCTGTCAATAAGCGTGAACAATATCACAAGCCCGATACTGAATACAGCGGCCTTTCCGGGATAATTAGACATGAGTCGCACATCCTTGTTGCTGTTAAGATAGATCCCGAACCCGAGAATCAATATATCACGAAGGGCGATAATAAGAAAAAACCAGAGCGGGAGCTTCCCAATATATAGCAATGCCAGTGAGATAGAGACAACGGCTATCTTATCTGCCAAAGGATCTATGATCTTTCCGAACTCTGATACCTGTGAATTCTTACGTGCAAGATAGCCGTCAAGCAGGTCCGAAAAATACATACATAGAACTAATACTATGATTAGAGTATTTTGCGACTCATAAGAATTTACGATCAGATAGCAGACCGGAAATGTCAGCAGAAGCCTTGCAAAGGATATCAGATTTGGAACGAGGAAAAATTCTTTGTTTAAATGCACCGGTCAAAATATGAAATCAGCAACAAAAGTAACAATCAAAAATCATTTCTGTGGAAAGAATTTATCTGGATAACGCATCAACAACAAAGACAGATCCTGAAGTGCTTGAGGCAATGATGCCTTTTCTTACTGACAAGTTCGGGAATGCTTCATCTATTCATGCATTTGGCAAGACTGCCAAGGTAATGCTCGAAGATACCCGTGATCTGATTGCTGCATGCATCGGGGCATCTTCATCAGAGATCTTCTTTACTTCAGGAGGAACGGAATCAAACAACTTTGCCATTAAGGGAATTTCTTACAATCACATTGGCTCGGCAAAGAATCACATAATATCATCTAAGACAGAGCATTCGGCTGTGCTTGAAACTCTGGCGTTCCTCGAATCAAAATTCGGATTTGAGATAACTTATCTTGATCCCATTGAAGGCGGAGCAATTGCTGCGGAGGATGTGCGTAATTCCATTAAGAGTGAAACATTTTTGATTGCACTTATGCATTCGAACAATGAGACCGGAGCAATCACTGACATAAACTCAATCTCGCAAATTTCTGCTGAGAATAAAATAGCGCTTCACTCAGACACTGTCCAAAGCTTTGGCAAGACAACACTCAATGTGCGGGAACTTGGCTCTGACACTGCAATAATCTCGGCACACAAAATTTATGGTCCGAAGGGAATCTCCGCACTTTATATAAAGAAAGGATTGCATGTAGAAAAATTCATGCATGGCGGGAAGCAGGAAAGAGACATGCGGGGCGGAACTGAGAATATTGCTGCTGTTGCAGGATTTGGGAAAGCAGTAGAGCTACTTAGAGAAAGACAAGAAGAAGATTTAGCAAAATATGAATCGCTAAGAGTGCAACTCGTTAATGGACTAAGAAATGAATTCGGTAATACAATCCGGTTCAACAGTTTGTTGGATAGAAATTTATCACTTCCAAATATTCTCAATTTCTCATTTGATAAGGACCAAGTCGTGTTTGATGACGAGATGCTTCTCATAATGCTTGATCTTAAGGGCATTGCGGTTTCCGGAGGTTCAGCATGTACATCAGGGACACATAAACCGTCTCATGTATTGCTTGCTATGGGAAGCGATCCAAAGTCTGCACTTGGAGCTGTAAGAGTTTCTTTCGCCAGGGAGAATACAGAGAAAGATGTGGAAAGACTATTGTCTGCTTTGAAGGAAATCGTAATGTTCAGATAGATTTTTTCCCAGTCTCAATTGACTCACTGAGAACATCATCACTTTCATGATGTTTCTTTCTTCGGAAAAGTTTGTTCTTAATCGTTTTGAATATTCCGCTGAAAATATAGAACAGACAGAATGAGAAAGAGCCTTCACCCCCGGTTACGATTATCAGGACTGCAGCCAGTGCGATCACAAAATATGGAATGAAATTCTTTCGTATTGATGCAAGTGATGGCTTTGGAAAAGTATCATATTTGATCCTGCTGACCATAAGGAATGGAAGAAGAACAGCAAGTACTATCAGTACTGTAATGCTCTGCTCATGAGAGAGGATCTTATCAAAATAAAATAGTACAAATGTACAGATAGTGAATGCTGACATTGGTGCAGGCAGTCCGCTGAATTTTTCCTTGTCGAGTCCAACAAGCTGAACATTGAATCTTGCTAAACGGAGCGCTGAAAAAATCATCAGGAAGGAAGACAGAACAATTCCAATATCCCCAAGCTCTTTTAGGTAAATGCTGTATATCAGAAATGAAGGTGCCGCTCCGAATGATATTACATCAGAGAGTGAATCCAGTTCAACTCCAAACTTGCTTGCTGAATTAGTTAGCCGGGCTGCGATTCCGTCAACTGCGTCAAACAGTGAAGCGTAGATAATGAACAGAGCTGCATTTGTAAAATCGCCGTTTGAAGAATGAATAACCGACAAGAATCCGCAGAATGCATTAAGAACCGTGAACAGACTCGGGATGAACTTTCGTGTCATTGGCATATCAGAGCTTTGCTATTATAGTTTCGCCGGCTGTTACCAATTGTCCTAATGACACTTTTATTTCATAATCTTTTCTCATCAGCATATCAACCCTTGAGCCGAATTTTATCATGCCAAATCTCTCTCCTGCAATTACATCACTGCCTTCGGAAATATCATAAACTATTCTTCTTGCTACAAATCCCGCTATCTGCTTGAACAGAATCCTCTCCTTCTCGTTGTTGCCTGCAATTCCTATCTCACTTCTTTCATTGCGTTCGGATGATTTATGATCAAATGCAACGAGATACTCGCCTTTAATGTATTTCAGAAAAGTGACCTTGCCGCTGAACGGAATTCTGTTCACATGGACATTAAGAGGTGATAAGAAAATGCTGACCTGATTGAGAATTTCTCCTTTTGGAAATATATTCTCTTCTTTATTGATTACTTCCTCTATCACAACAACTTTACCATCGGCAGGAGAAATTATGTCACCCTGTCTGTATTCAGCGGGGATTTTTCTGTCCGGGTCTCTGAAGAAATAAAGTGTGAAGAGCCAAAGAAATATAGTTAAGAGTGAGAGCAGAATCTTTACTGCCAGGTTATCGAAAAAGATAACCATGGCAATAAGGATTAGGCCTGCCATGAACATCTTCAGGATTACATCTTTACCGTAAGGTGTGAGTTTGATCAACTTACTCTTTCCATTATTTCTTTATATGCCTCTTCTACATCACCGAGGTCGAACCGGAATCTGTCTTTGTCTAATTTTTTACCGGTTGCCGCATCCCAAAGCCGGCAAGTATCCGGAGATATTTCATCCGCAAGAATAATTGTTCCGTCTTTGTCGCGTCCGAATTCCAGTTTGAAATCAATGAGTCTGATGCCTCTGTCCAGAAAGAATTTTTTCAGAATTGAATTGATGCGCAATGCATACTCACGAATTGTCTTAAGCTCTTCTCTTGTTGCAATCCCCAGTGCAAGTATGTGATCATCTGTAAACAGCGGATCGCCGAGTTCATCTGATTTCAGGTACATTTCGACTATTGGCGGATCAAGTTCAGTACCTTCGGTAAATCCCAGTTTCTTCACAAGGCTTCCGGCGGCAACATTTCTGCAGACCACTTCTGCCTTTACAATGCTTACTCTCTTTACAAGCATTTCTGTATCAGAGATCTTTCTGATGAAGTGAGTCGGTATTCCTTCCTTGATAAGATGTTCGAAGATTATTGAGGAAATCTGATTGTTTAATTCGCCTTTGTGAGGGATCTTGTCTTTCTTGAGTCCGTTAAATGCGGTTGCATCATCTTTGAATTCCTGAAGAAACTCGTCAGCGTTATCCGTTGTGAAAAGCCTTTTTGCTTTTCCTTCGTAAATCAGCGTCCTTGGCATTGTTTTTTCTGCAAATTACTCAATTTGGCTTAAAGAAACTATCAACACAGGACATCATCTTCA
>CALEVL010000222.1 GCA_937924675.1 uncultured Ignavibacteria bacterium
TCCAGCTTGATTTCGAATGAATTTTCGAAATACAAAAACGTTTTGGACAGCCGTGAAGTTTGTTCAGGATGATCAGGAATTTATGTCGTGAACTATTGTTTGATGAATTTCGGCTCTGCTTTGAGGAGTCATTGCTTTCAAGTCTAAAGGTAAAGAAATAAACGCTGACATTGTAATCATAAATGGCTAATTTACTTGTTGGCAAAGGATTAAGCTTAATAATCAAAATCATAGTGCAAAACTTCAAAAAATCAGTTACTTCTCCATTATTAATGAATACTTTGAAACGCCTTATTAGCTTTGAGGAATTTACCCTCGAAAACGGACTACATTGTATAATGTACAAAGACAACAGTAATCCGATTGTTAGTATAACAGCAGGTTATAAGGTTGGGTCAAAGGATGAAAAGAAGGGCTTTCATGGAATAGCTCACTTATTCGAGCACATGATGTTCCAAGGTTCTGAGAATGTAAAGAAGAATGAACATTTTGGTCATATACTTCGTCTTGGCGGATCATGCAATGCTTTTACAATGCAGGATGTGACAGTATATTTCGATACTCTTCCTTCCAACAATCTCGAAACGGGACTTTGGCTTGAATCTGACAGGATGAACCTTCTGGATATATCTGAGGAGAATCTTGAAAATCAGAAGAATGTTGTACTTGAAGAAAAGAAACAAGTTTTTGACAATGCACCTTACGGAAATATGTTCAATGATATATTTAGGAACCTATTTAGCGGATCGGGCTATGAACATTCCATAATCGGCTCAGAGGAAGACATAAGATCTTTCACAGTGAAAGGTGCATCTGACTTTCACAGAATGTTCTATTCTCCATGCAACGCTGTCTTGGTAATTGCAGGTGATATAGAATATGAGAATACCGAAAAACTTGTGCGGAAATATTTCGGCGGATTAGGAAGAAGGTGTGAGATAGAAAGGAGTCCGAATGTATTTGTTCCATTGGAGAGAAATATTGTGGAGGATCACTATGATTACATTCAGCTTCCTGCAGTTAATATCTGTTACCAGATTCCGGGAATGGGTTCACACGAGCAATATACTTTTGAGTACTTTTCAGAGATCATGGCTAACTCGGAGAGCAGCAGACTCCACAAGAAATTTGTATATGATGAAAAGCTGGTTAAATCATTAAGAATAATGAATTATTCAATAGAAGACAAAGGTGCTTTGATAATTCGGGCTTATGTGAATCCGGGAATAGACATTACAGAGGTCAGGAGTAGAATTATGTCAGAAATAGAGATTTTCGCAAATGAAGGTTGCACCGACAGTGAATTTGAGAAAGTAAGAAACGGTCTTGAGTTTGCATCAATCGCCAAACACTTGAGGATCCAGAGCATAGCAATTGAGACAGTATTCAATCAGCTATATTTCGGCAATCCGATGATGATAAATGAAGTCACAGATAAGTTTCTATCTGTAAGAAAGGAAGAACTGCAGAATAAGGTTAAAGAATACGTCTTACATGCAAACAGCGTAGTGATAAATTACCTTCCTATAAACGGAGAGCAAAAGAATTAATGAAACAACGACCGGCAGAGAATATTAGAACAGCAATTCCTTCAATTGAGTATTTAGAACATCAGCTTGACAATGGGCTTTCAGTTGTTATGAGCAGAAGTAAGAGGATTCCTTCGGTTGCAGTTAATACGACATATCATGTAGGTTCTAAAGATGAAGAACCCGGGAAGACAGGGCTGGCACATTTGTTTGAGCATCTGATGTTTGAAGGTTCGCCAAACGTTCCAAAGGGAAAATTTGATGAGATACTTAACAATAACGGCGGAGACAGCAATGCATATACAACCTGGGATTCCACCAGTTACTTCATCTGTCTTCCTTCTTCTCATCTCGAAATAGCCTTTTGGCTTGACTCAGACAGGATTGCCGGATTTGGAATAACTGAGGAAGCTCTGAGAGTTCAGAAAGATGTTGTTAAGGAAGAGAAACTGATGTATGTCGATAATTCCCCTTACGGAACTGTTGAAGATGAAGGCTCAAAGAGGTTGTTTGCAAACAGCGCCTACGGATGGCCGATAATCGGCAACATGGACGAACTTGAAAAGACAACCATTGATGACCTGAAGAACTTTCACAATAAATACTATACGCCTTCAAATGCCGTGATATCTGTAGTTGGTGATATTGATTATGATGAAACAATACGGATGATTGAAAAGTATTACGGAGGCATAAGCAGGGGAGTTGATTTCAAAAGAAATAAAGTCATGCCTGCTGATGTAGTATCGGAGCAAATTGCAGATATCTCAGACAATGTTCATCTTGAAGGTAAATTTATTCTTTACAAAATTCCTGAATCGGGCTCAAAGGAATATTATGCTTTGAATATTCTAAGTGGAATTCTAACTGAAGGTGACAGCTCAAGATTGGTTAAAGAACTGGAGTATGATCTCGAACTTGTGAATGAAATTGATACTGCCGTTTATGGACTTGAAGAAGCCGGCGTATTTGCAGTTAGCGCCATTGTACTTAAAGGCAAGAGTTCAGATCAAGTTCAGAAGAGAATTGACTCTGCTATTGAAGATGTTAAAAGCGGAAATATTTCAGAAACAGAACTTGAAAAAGTGAGGAACAGAGTAGAAACATATTTCAGCTCCGGAAGACAGTCAATAGTGGGGCTTGCTGACAAGTTTTCGTTCCTCAAGACTTTTCATAATGATTGCGGAAGAATTAATGCAGAGGTGATGAATTATCTGAATGTTACAAAGGAAGATATCGTTATGGCGGCAAACAATTTTCTAAACAAAGACAAAAGGATTGTACTAAACTATATGCCAAAGAAATGAATAAGACAGTGATTAAAAATATAGAAGAACAATTGAACAGGTCAATTCCACCTGTACCGGGCAAGCCGAAGGATATAAACTTTCCAAAATTTTTTGAAACAGTAACTCCCTCAGGAATAACTGTTTTGGTGATTGAAGACAGAAAGCTCCCTTTGGTAACTGCAAGATTCGTATTCAGGCAAGGCGCATATTCGGATACATCATTTGGAAAGCAAAAAGCAGGATTAGGTTCCATTACGGCTGAGATGCTTACAAAGGGCACTTCACAAAGATCGGCTGCAACTATTGCCGAACAAACAGACTTTCTTGGAGCCACACTCTCTACAGGTGCGGACTACGATGCCAGCTATGTAAGCTGTTATTCATTGACAAAGCATTTTGATGAAATATTTGGAATTGCTTCAGATGTTTTAAGGAATCCTGTTTTTTCAGATGAAGAGCTTCAAAGAGTAAAGGAACAACGGCTCAATAGTCTGCTCTCAATGATTGATGACGGAGATTATCTTGCATCAAGATCTTACAGGCAGGCAGTGTATGGTAATAACCCATATTCATTTTCGGTTGACGGAAACAGTTCATCAGTAGCTTCAATTGAAGTAGGCGATCTTAAGAAATTTTATGAGAAGACATATTCTCCTGAGAATCTTATTGTTGCTTTTGTTGGAGATGTTTCTCCTGAAGAAGCTGTAATGAGACTTGAGTCTGAATTTGGAAATTGGCATGCCTCGTTTGAAGAACTTAAAGCTCCTGAAAAACCGGATATGAATTCATCCGCAGTTGTGCTTACAAGAAAGTCCGGGGCAGTTCAGTCATCACTCAGGATCGGGCACGTATGTATAAACAGGAATGATCCAGATTTCATTAAGGTGTCACTTATGAATACAATTCTCGGCGGATATTTCACTTCAAGGATTAACAAGAATCTAAGGGAAGTAAATGGCTTTACATATTCAGCAAGATCAGCTTTGAGCTCACACAGGTTTGGAGGAGACATTTCAGTGCTAACGGAAGTAAAGACTGACATTACAACAGCAACAATCCGTGAGATCATGAAGGAAATAAACATTCTCAGAGAATCCGAACCCGGAGATGAAGAGCTTCAGAATGTAAAGAACTTCGTTTCGGGAAATTTTCCCCTGCAACTTGAAACACCAAACTCAATTGCATCTAAAGCAATCAATCTCAAGTTGTTTGGTTTGAATAATGACTACTATAATACTTATATAAGGACTGTCAACGAACTGACAAAAGAAGATATAAGATTGACTGCCGAAAAGTTTTTGCATCCTGATAAACTTGTTTTCTCGATTGCCGGAGATGTTGACAATATTTTAGATGAAGTAACGGAATTCGGCATTCCCGAAATTGTTGAAATTAACTGAATTTTCTGAATATGCCCCATAACGAACTTAGTAAGATTTCCGATACGGAGCTTGTCAATGCTCTAAATAACAAGTTTAATGAGCTGAAGAATGAAATATCTAAGGCAATTGTCGGGCAGGATCAGATAATCCGGCAAATTATCGTTTCAATTCTTGCAAAGGGACATTGTCTGCTGATTGGTGTACCGGGGCTGGCAAAGACTCTTATAGTCAAAACAATGGCTGAAGTGTTAGATCTGAGCTTCAACAGGATTCAGTTTACTCCCGATCTGATGCCATCTGATATAACCGGCATTGAAATTCTTGATAATGATCTTGATTCGAGCAAGAAGTTTAAGTTTGTACCCGGACCTGTTTTTGCGAACATCATACTTGCTGATGAAATAAACAGGACGCCGCCAAAAACACAGTCTGCATTGCTTGAAGCAATGCAGGAGCACAAAGTGACCGCTGCAGGCAAGACCTACATTCTTGATGAGCCTTTCTTTGTGCTTGCAACGCAGAATCCAATTGAGCAAGAGGGAACATATCCCTTGCCTGAAGCGCAGTTGGACAGGTTCATGTTCAATCTATGGTTAGAGTATCCTTCGTATGAAGAAGAGACTGAAATAATAAGAAAAACCACAAGCAGCTATGTGCCGGATCTTAAAAAGATTCTTTCACATGAAGATATTTTGATCTACCAGAGCCTTGTTAGAAAAGTGCCTGTTTCAGATGAGGTGATTTCATACGCGGTAAAATTAGTTGGAAAAACAAGGCCAAACTCGGATGAAGCGAGTACCCTTGTAAAGAATTATATAAGCTGGGGAGCAGGACCAAGAGCTTCACAAAATTTAATTTTGGCAGCCAAAACAAATTGCATTCTTGACGGCAGGTATACACCGGAGAAGGAAGATATAGACAAAGCAGCTCTTCCGGTATTAAGACACAGACTGATTGCGAATTTCAATGCCGAAGCTGACGGAATCACTGTAACATCGATTATCTCTGAATTACTGAAAGGCTGAACAACATCACGAGCCAAACTTATTAAACTGTGTTAGGTAAATCATGAGAAGTAAACAGTTATTGATTAACCCCGGTTTGAGCAAAGATTTTGTATAATGAGCCCTGGTGTAAAGGCAATGTTACATTTATGTGAAAAAACTTTGGTTTGGGTCATTTTCCAGTATTGACTTTCCAAAGCGTTTTCCGTAATTTGAAGTTTTCCCAAAAATTGTTCGATATTAAATTTTGTCTTGATAATCTGGAATAATAATCAACCAAACTAATGGCTTTAAGGAAACTAAAACCGATAACTCCTGCGACAAGATATTACAGTATATCCTCATTTGAGGAAATTACCAAATCCACGCCGGAAAAGTCACTTCTTGCCCCTCTTAAGAAATCCGGGGGAAGAAACAATCTTGGAAGGATAACGACAAGGTTTAGAGGAGGCGGTCACAAGAGAAGATACAGGATCATCGATTTTAAGAGAACCAACCAGTCAGAGGCTACAGTGATAGCCGTAGAATATGATCCGAACAGGACAGCGAGAATTGCTTTGATCCAATATGCAGACGGGACCAAGAACTACATAGTAGCTCCGGACGGAATCAAGGTTGGAGAGAAGATAGAATCAAACAATGACGCTGATCTTAAGACGGGTAACACACTTGAGCTGGCAGTTATACCGGTTGGAACTTTCATTCATAATGTGGAAATGAAGCCCGGAAAAGGAGCTCAGATTGCCAGAAGCGCCGGCACTTCAGCGCAGTTGGTTGCAAAAGATTCCAAGTACTCACAGGTTAAATTGCCTTCAGGTGAAGTTAGAATGATTCTGAATAAGTGTAAGGCAACGATCGGAATTGTGAGCAATCCTGATCATGAGAATATCAGCATCGGAAAAGCCGGTAGAAACAGATGGCTTGGAAAAAGGCCTCACGTGAGGGGTGTTGCAATGAATCCGGTTGACCACCCGATGGGTGGCGGAGAAGGTAAGACATCAGGTGGCGGACATCCTGTCAGCCCATGGGGATTGCCTGCAAAAGGTTACAAAACAAGAAAGAAAAAGAACATTTCCAATAAGTTTATTGTCAAAAAGAGGAAATAATGTCGAGATCACTTAAAAAAGGGCCCTTCTTAGATTTTAAGCTTTTGGAGAAAGTTGACAAGCTCAACGCTCAGAAGCAGAAGAAAGTCATTAAGACTTGGGCAAGAGCTTGCACAATACCGCCTGATTTTGTAGGGCATACATTTGCCGTGCATAATGGCAATAAGTTCATACCGGTTTTTGTATCAGAGAATATGGTCGGGCATAAGCTTGGTGAGTTTTCTCATACAAGAACATTCAGAGCTCATTCAGGCCAAAGAAAAGATGAGAAAGCAGGAGGTGGAAGATAATGGAAGCACGTGCATTGAAAAGATATATAGGTTCTTCTCCAAGGAAAATGCGTTTGGTTGTTGATCTAGTGAGAAATAAGAGAGTTGATGAAGCGGTTAGTATTTTGAAATATACTAATAAGAGTGCCGCTAAAGTTGTTGAACAAACAGTTCTTTCTGCATACAGCAATCTTGTAAACAAGGCTGATACAGGAAGAATAGGCCAGAATGAAGTATTTGTTAAAGAGATTTTCGTAAACGGCGGACCATCAATGAAAAGAATACTTCCGGCTCCACAGGGAAGAGCTTTCAGGATACAGAAGAGGTCGGCGCATTTGACAGTTATAGTTCAGCAGTTCGAACAAAAATCTAATAATCCAAAAAACATTTAAGGAGATTCTTTGGGACAGAAGACTCACCCCGTCGGTTTCAGGTTAGGGGTTATCAATACATGGGATTCTAATTGGTATGATGACAAGAGTTTTGCACAGAAGCTTGTTGAAGATTCTGTGATAAGGTCATATCTGAGGAAGAGACTTGAGAAAGCAGGAGTTGCAAGCATTAATATAGAGAGGACTCTTAAGAAAATCACTCTCTCAATAAATACTTCAAGGCCGGGCTTTGTGATCGGGAAAAGCGGCAAGGAAATAACGCAGCTTGAAAGTGAGATCAAAAAAATTACGAATAAAGAGGTTAAGATAAATGTGCTTGAAATAAAGAAGCCTGAATTGAATGCTCACTTAGTTGCAGAAAATATTGCATCACAGTTAGCCAACAGGGTGTCTTTCAGAAGGGCGATGAAATCGGCAATAACTTCTACAATGAGAATGGGAGCTGAGGGAATTAAGATCATGTGTGCAGGCAGACTTGGCGGTGCGGAAATTGCGCGAACTGAACAGTACAAAGAAGGAAGAATCCCGCTTCAGACCATAAGAGCTGATATTGATTATGCATCAGTAACGTCACATACGATTTACGGCGCAATAGGTGTTAAGGTCTGGATTTGCAGAGGCGAAAAACTATCACGAAATTAAACCATCGGAGATTTAGGCTATGTTAATGCCCAAGAGGGTCAAGTATCGAAAAGCGCAAAGAGGGCATCTGAGAGGAAGCGCAGGCAGAGGTCATACAGTATCATTCGGCACATTCGGACTTAAAGCTATGGAACCGGCATGGATAACTGACAGGCAGATTGAAGCTGCCAGAATTGCAATGACAAGGTATATGAAGAGGGATGGAAGAGTTTTTATAAGAATTTTTCCTGATAAACCGGTTTCCAAGAAACCTGCTGAAACAAGAATGGGTAAGGGAAAAGGAGCACCGGAGTTTTGGGTAGCAGTTGTTCGTCCCGGAAGAGTAATGTTTGAGATTGATGGTGTTAACAAACAGATTGCGGAGGAAGCATTGAGACTTGCATCACACAAGCTTCCAATAAAAACAAAATTCGTTTCAAGAATAGACTAATAACAATGAAAGCACATCAGATAAGAGACATGAAGCCGGAAGACATCAAGCAATCGCTTTCAGACAGCTATGAGGCGCTTCAGAACTATATGTTTCAGCATGGAACAGGGCAACTTGAGAATTACAAGGCGATATCAAATGCAAAGAAAGATATTGCCAGATATAAGACCATTCTCAAGGAAATGGAACTTGGAATATCTAAAGGCAAATCTTCAACAAAAAAGTAATCTGTAAATGACTGAAGAAATTACAAACATTCCGGCGGACGAGAAAAAGAAGACTTCGCATACAGGGATGAGGAAAACAAGAGTTGGAAAAGTGCTTAGCAATAAGATGGATAAGACAATTATTGTAAGCGAAGAAAAGAAGATCATGCATCCGATCTACAAGAAATATTTCAAGAAGACGACAAAATTTGCGGCTCACGATCCTAAAAATCTGTGTGATATTGGCGACAAGGTGAAGATCATGGAAACCAGGCCACTGAGCAAGACAAAGAGATGGAGACTCGTTGAAATTGTCGAAAAAGTAAAATAACCATTTAACAACAGTTAAACTGAGATGATACAGGAAGAAACTAATCTTGTGGTGGCGGACAATTCCGGCGCTAAGTCCGTCAGATGCATTAGAGTTCTGGGAGGTTCTGACAGAAGATATGCGGGTGTAGGTGATGTAATAGTAGTCACCGTGAAGAGCGCAATTCCCGGCGGCACTGTAAAAAAGGGAGAGGTATCAAGAGCAGTAATTGTTAGAACTGCAAAGGAAACAAGAAGGAAAGACGGCAGCTATATAAAGTTTGATGAAAATGCCGCTGTATTAATCAACAATCAGAATGAGCCGAAGGGCACAAGAATTTTCGGACCGGTAGCAAGAGAATTGAGAGACAAGCAATTCATGAAAATCATTTCACTTGCACCTGAAGTCATATAGTATTTAAAGAAGATGAAAGAAAACAAACTCGTAAAGACAAGGCTGAAAAAGAACGACACTGTAAAGGTCGTATCTGGTAATGCACGCGGCACAGTAGGTAAAGTGCTGTTCATTGACAGGAAGAAAGGGAGACTGATTGTTGAGGGTGTGAACATAGTTCACAGACATACGAAGCCATCACAAAAGAATCCTCAGGGTGGAATCATTAAGAGGGAAGCACCGATAAACATGACAAATGTAATGTTAATGTGCCCAAAGACAAATGCCCCGACAAGGATCGGATCACAAGTCATAAAGGACGAAAAGACCGGCAAAGTATCAAGAATGAGACTTAGCAGGAAATCAGGTGAAATAGTCATCAGCTAAATAAGACATGGCAAAGACAAAACAAGACAGAAAAAAGGAACAGGATCCGGCGGATAAGGGAGCTGAAAAACAGGATAAGAAATCTGCCGCACATTTTGTTGAAGAGAAAGTACCAATAAGATTGCTTTCTCACTACAGGGAAAAAGTTGTTCCGGAGCTCCAGAAGAAATTCAATTACAAAAATGTAATGGAGGCACCGAGACTTCAGAAAATAAGTATCAATGTAGGAGTCGGTATGGCAACTCAGGATCCCAAGTTAATTGATACAACGGTAAAGGAACTTGAAGCTATAACTGGTCAAAAGCCGGCTGTTGTCAAGGCAAAGAAATCGGTGTCAAATTTCAAATTGAGAGAAGGCGTGAATATCGGTGTAAGAGTTACATTGAGAAACGCCAGGATGTTCGAATTCCTAGACAGGTTTGTGAATGTGGCAATACCGAGGATCAGGGACTTCAGAGGCTTGCCGGACAAGAGTTTTGACGGCAGAGGAAATTACAGCCTTGGTGTAAAGGAGCAGATAATTTTCCCGGAGATAAACGTTGATAATGTTAACAGGATCTCAGGAATGGATATAACATTTGTAACTACAGCAAAAACTGACGAAGAGTCACTTGAATTGTTAAAAGGTTTTGGACTGCCTTTTATGTCAAAGCAATCAAAAAATTAATCACAGATAATGGCAAGAAAAGCGCTTATCGCCAAAGAGAAGAGAAGGCAAAGGATAGTCGAGAAATATGCCGAAAAAAGGAAAGAGCTTAAGGCAAACGGAGATTATGCGGCACTGCAAAAACTTCCAAGAGACAGCAGTGCAACAAGGCAGAATAACAGATGCAACATGACAGGAAGAGTGAGAGGATATTACAGAAAATTCGGACTATCCAGGCTCATGTTCAGAGAACTCGCGTTACAGGGAAAGATTCCAGGCGTCATTAAGTCAAGTTGGTAATTTTATAAATTTACAGATTCAGGAGACCAGATAATGTCAATGTCAGATCCCATCGCGGATTATTTGACGAGAGTCAGAAACGCAATCAAGGCAGGAAAGAAGTCGGTAGAAATGCCGTCATCAAAGTTCAAGGAAGCTATATCAGGCATCTTGAAAGAATCGGCTTTCATCGAGGATTTCAGTATTGCCGATACAGACAAGAAATCCAAAAAGCTTTCGATAAGACTTAAGTATTCATCCGGTGAAAGTGTAATTCTTGGATTGAAGAGAATCAGCAGGCCGGGGATAAGGCGTTATGTCGGATTTGAAGATCTTCCGAGAGTCAGAAATGGAATGGGTATAGCCATTGTCTCCACATCGAAAGGCCTGATGACAGATAAGCAGGCGAGAAAAAGCAAAGTTGGCGGTGAAGTTGTATTTGAAATCTGGTAAAAAAACTCAGAAGAATCAATAAAAGAAATGAGCAGAATAGGTAAAAAACCTGTCACACTTTCAGACAAGGTAAAAGTAAATCAGAATAACGGGATTGTTGAAGTAACTGGTCCAAAAGGTTCGCTGAAGCTCGGACTTGTTGACGGAGTAGAGCTTGAGATCAGCGGTGAAGAACTCAACCTTAAGCGCAAGGATGACAGCAGAAAGTACAGGGCATTGCATGGATTATACAGATCGTTGATTCAGAATATGGTAACGGGTGTTGATGTTGGTTTCAGCAAGAAGCTGGAGCTTGTTGGTATCGGTTACAGGGCAGAGATGAAGGGGAAGGCATTGGTTATGATGCTTGGTTATTCGCATCCGACAGTTTTTGTCGCTCCTCCTGAAGTTACAATAGAAGTTCCTAATCCGAATTCGGTTGTTATTTCAGGAATTGACAAGCAGCTTGTAGGATTAGTAGCCTCGAAGATCAGATCATTCAGGAAGCCGGAACCATACAAAGGTAAAGGCATCAAGTATGAGAATGAATTTGTAAGAAGAAAAGCCGGAAAGACGGCAGCTAAATAAAGCCAATAAATTTTTCAAATGAACAAGGTAGACAGAAGCAGCAAGCGAAGATTCAGAATAAAGCATCAGATCAGAAAGAAGGTCAAAGGATCTGCTGAGAAGCCAAGAATGGTTGTTTACAGAAGTCTGAATCATATTTATGCGCAGTTAATTGATGATGTCAGCGGAAAGACATTGTTCTCGGTATCATCAAAATCCAAAGACCTTGCCGGCAATTCGGAAGATCTGAAAGGAAGAATTGAGCTTAGTAAACTAGTAGGAAAGCTTGCAGCAGAGAAAGCGAAATCTCAGAATATATCAAGTGTGATATTTGACCGTAACGGATTTTTGTATCACGGCAGAGTTAAAGCGGTAGCCGATGGTGCCAGAGAAGGCGGCCTAAAGTTCTAAAAAATACGGATTGTGGTTTTCGCTTACTTGCGGGGACTCAATTCTCGGGTCGTCTAATGGCAGGACAGCGGCCTTTGGAGCCGTATGTGGAGGTTCGAGTCCTCCCCTGAGAACAATAAAGTTTGACAAAGAAAACACTTTTAATGGCAAAGAAAAAAACATTCAAGGCCGGAGAACTGGAGCTTAAAGAAAAGCCTGTATCTATCGGAAGAGTTGCGAAGGTTGTAAAGGGTGGAAGAAGATTCAGCTTTTCAGCCGTGACGGTAGTTGGAGATGGCAGAGGGCATGTGGGAATAGGACTGGGAAAGGCCAATGAAGTAACTGACTCTATAAGAAAGAGTGTAGAGGATGCAAAGAAAAATGTTGTTGAGGTTCCAATTGTTAAGGGAACTATTCCGCATGAGATCATCGGGAAATATGGAGCCGCAAAAGTATTGCTAAAACCCGCTTCACCAGGAACCGGTATCATAGCCGGCGGAGGAGTCAGAGCTGTACTTGAGTCAGCCGGAATTCAGGATATACTGACAAAGCTGCTTGGATCCTCAAATCCTCACAATGTTGTCAAGGCAACAATGAGGGCTTTGATGACATTGAAGGATCCGAAGACGGTTGCAGCAAGGAGAGGTCTTACTTTGCAGGAATTGTACGAAAAATAAATTTCTGAAAAATGTTGATAAAGATTACACAGACAAGAAGCATCATCGGTAGATTGAAGAAACAGAAGCAGACTATCGAAGCGCTTGGTCTAGGAAGACCGAACTATTCCACTGTAAAACAGGATACACCTCAGATCAGGGGAATGATAAATGTTGTAAAACATCTGGTAAAAGTAGAAGAGAACTACACAGAAAAATAATTTTCAAACCGGCTGCCGGTAAAGACTGCAGCTTGGATTTTCACTTGAGGCAAATCTGCCGGTGAATTCAAATTAAGAAAATTCTAAATGGATATTCTAAGTAATTTAAAGTACGCCGAAGGTTCAAGAAAGAAGAGCAAGAGAGTCGGCAGAGGTCAGGGATCAGGTCATGGTGGCACCTCAACGAGGGGTCACAAAGGTCAGCATTCAAGATCCGGAGCAAAATTCAGAGCTTGGTTTGAAGGCGGTCAAATGCCGCTTCAAAGAAGAGTACCAAAATTCGGATTCAAGAATTTTGCCAGAGTTGAATATAATACTCTGAATCTGAGTGAGCTGCAGATACTTATTGACAGCGGTAAGATTTCAGAAGGCAAAGTTGATAAGGAGATGCTTTTGAAGAGCAAGGTTATCAGAGGCGCAGACAAACCATTGAAAATCCTTGGGAATGGTGAGCTGAAATCTAAAATTGAAATTTCTGCTAATGCGTTCAGCAAATCTGCTCTCGAAAAAATTGAAAAAGGCGGAGGCAAGGCCATTACCGTATGAGTGGATTTGTAGAGAATTTCAGAAACATATTTAAAATCGAAGAGTTAAGGAACCGCATTCTCTTTACACTGGCATTACTTATAGTGGTGAGAATCGGAGCACACATTACTCTTCCGGGTATTGACGCTGCATTGTTGTCTGAAGCTCAGAAGAATCAGTCTGACAATACTCTTTTTGGTTTATATGATCTTTTTGTAGGGGGCGCTTTCTCTAACGCTGCAATATTTGCGCTTGGAATTATGCCTTACATAAGTGCATCGATCATTATTCAGCTTCTCGGAGCTGTCTTTCCGTATTTTCAGAAACTTCAGAAAGAAGGTGAAGAAGGAAGGAAGAAGATCAATCAGCTTACCAGGCTTGGGACTATTCCTGTTGCTGCCCTTCAGGCATGGGGTGTGAGTGTTCAGTTAAAAAGCAGATTGGTTGGAGATCAAAGCATCATAAGCCCCGAATTTTCGGGTTGGTTCTTTGCGATTTCAACGGTAATTATTCTTACATCCGGTACAATATTTTTGATGTGGCTTGGAGAACAGATAACAGAGCGGGGGATCGGAAACGGAATTTCGCTTATTATTTTCATCGGCATAATAGACAGATTCCCTTATGCGATCTTTGATGAGTATCAGCTTATTGCTTCAGGCACCAGGAATCTGCTTATTGAGTTGATCTATATTGCTGCTTTTGTATTTATAATTGCTGGAGTAATTGCAGTTACAGTTGCAGTAAGAAAGATTCCTGTTCAATATGCAAAACGGGTCGTTGGAAGAAAAGTGTTTGGTGGAGTTACTCAGTACATACCGATGAAAGTGAATTCTGCAGGTGTTATGCCGCTTATTTTTGCTCAATCGATCATGTTTATACCAAGTACATTTTTATCTTTCTTCCCGAACAGTGAATTTATGCAGGGTGTAGCAAAGTATTTTGATTATACGAGTTGGTTCTATTCTATCGTTTATGCATTGCTGATTGTTTTCTTTACGTATTTCTACACGGCAATTGCTTTCAATCCGAAAGATGTTTCTGATAATATGAAGAAGCAGGGAGGATTTATTCCGGGAGTAAGGCCGGGTAAGCCGACATCTGATTATATTGATAATATACTTACAAAGATAACATTGCCGGGCGCTATTTTCCTTGCAATCATTGCCATACTGCCGACCTTTCTGATGAAGGTCGGGGTAACTTCGGGTCTTGCATCATTCTTCGGAGGCACAAGTCTTTTGATCATAGTGGGTGTTGCGCTTGATACACTTCAGCAGATCGAGTCTCACCTGTTGATGAGACATTATGACGGATTTATGAAGAGCGGAAAGATCAAATCAAGAAGGTAAGGACGGGACCAAGTGGCATTGATCAAATCTCCTAAAGAGATTGAACTGGTAAGAGAAAGTTGTAAGATAGTTTCTGATGTTCTTAAACATATCAAGTCTTTTGTTGAAGAAGGGATTACAACACTTGAACTCGACAAGACAATTGAGAGCTTCATTGTTTCAAAAGGCGGGAGGCCGGCGTTCAAGGGATATAAAGTAAATAAAAAAATTTTTCCTGCCAGCAGTTGTATCTCGATCAACGAAGAAGTTGTTCATGGTATCCCGGGAGATAGAAGACTCAGTAAAGGTGACATAGTTTCGATTGATGTCGGTGTTGAGAAGAACGGATATTTTGGTGACAGTGCATTTACGTTTGCAGTTGGCGAAATTTCTGAAAAGACTTCACGACTGCTTAAAATCACTCAGGAATCTTTGATGAGAGGTATAAGGCAGGCGATTGACGGAAATGATGTAAATGATATAGGTGCAGCTGTACAGAATTATGTGGAGGGTGCCGGATATTCAGTTGTAAGAGCATTGGTTGGACACGGAATTGGAAAGAAGCTTCATGAAGAGCCGCCAATACCTAACTATTATGTACCCGGAAGAAGCCAGAAGCTACATGAAGGTATGCTTATAGCAATTGAGCCGATGGTAAATTATGGAACCGGAGAAGTTTACGAAGAAGAAGACGGATGGACAATAGTAACAACAGATAAGAAACCATCAGCTCATTTTGAGCATACGGTTCTTATCAAGAAGGGAAAGGCAGAAATATTAACATAAGCTTGATCAAAAAAACAAGATGGCAAAGCAGGAAGCAATAAAAGTTGACGGTATAATTTCTGAAATTCTTCCTAACACCAATTTCAAGGTAAAGCTTGAGAATGGGCATGAAGTGCTCGCTCATATTTCAGGCAAGATGAGAATGCACTATATCAGGATTCTTCAGGGCGATAAAGTAACTGTTGAGCTTTCACCGTATGACCTGACCAAAGGCAGGATAACATACAGATACAAGTAAAATAAACATCAGAGGACATCTTAATGAAAGTGCGAAGTTCAGTAAAAAAAATGTGTTCGAAGTGCAAGATCATCAGGCGCAAAGGCGTAGTGAGAGTAATATGCACAAATCCGAAGCACAAGCAGCGTCAGGGTTAAGAAGAATTTTTCAGAAAATAATTTTCATCAGATAAATGGCAAGAATAGCCGGAGTTGATTTACCTAAAAACAAAAGAGTTGTCATCGGACTGACCTCGGTATTTGGTATCGGAAGATCAACTGCAGAGAAGATACTTGCAAGAGCCGGTATCAGTGAAGACAAGAAAGTCTCACAACTGACAGATGATGAGGTAAACCATATTAGAGCAGAGATAAGTGCCGAAATGAAAGTTGAAGGCGCTCTGAAGTCTGAAGTATCAATGAACATCAAGAGGCTTGTTGACATAGGTACATACAGGGGGAAGAGGCACAGAAGAGGGCTTCCTGTCCGCGGACAAAGGACAAGAACAAATGCACGGACTCGAAAAGGCAAGAGAAAAACTGTTGCCGGCAAGAAGAAAGCCGCAGCTAAGAAGTAATCTTGTAAAGGGCAAGATCATGATTTTTTCAGAATAATTTAAATTGCAATAACTTGGCAAAGAATCTCAAAAAGACAAAGAAGAAAGCAAACGTAGATGCAAATGGTGTAGCTCACATAAAAGCTACTTTCAATAATGTAATTGTCACGCTTACTGACATTTACGGAAATACTATTTCATGGGCTTCTTCAGGGAAAATGGGCTTCAAGGGTTCAAAGAAGAACACCCCGTTTGCAGCGCAGATCACGGCAGAATCTGCTGCCAAGGCGGCATCTGACTTAGGGCTTAAGAAAGTTGAAGTTCTAATCAAGGGCGTTGGTTCAGGAAGAGATGCCGCAGTAAGATCATTGAACACTGCGGGTCTTGAGATTACATCGATCAAAGACATTACACCTCTTCCACACAACGGCTGCAGGCCGCCAAAGAAGAGAAGACAGTAATTTTCAAAAAATTCATTAATTCAGCAAAAGCTATACACTAAATGGCAAGATATACAGGCGCAAACTGTAAACTATGCAGAAGAGAAAAGACGAAGTTGTTTCTCAAGGGTACAAAATGCTTCACGGATAAATGCCCGATCGAGTCGAGAAATTATCCTCCCGGTCAGCATGGAGTATCCAGAAGGCAGAGAATGACCGACTATGCAGTGCAGTTGAGAGAAAAGCAGAAAGTCAGAAGAACTTACGGAGTTCTTGAGAGCCAGTTCCGAAGATATTTCGAAGATGCCTCCAGGAAAACAGGTATAACCGGAGAGAATCTTGTAAGACTTCTTGAGAGAAGACTCGACAACACTGTTTACAGGCTGGGGTTAGCTCCTTCCAGAAAGGCAGCAAGACAGTTGATTACCCACAGGCATTTCTCAGTTAACGGCAGAGTAGTCAACATTCCGTCATATCTTCTGAAGTCAGGCGATTCAATTCAGGTTCGCGAGAAGAGCAAGAAACTGGAAGTTATCCATGATTCCATGAAAAGGATGAAGGATGCGATGATACTCCCTTGGCTTTCACTTGACAAGGCTAATATGAAAGGCGTATTTGTAAAAGAGCCGGAAAGAACGGATGTGCCGTTCAATGCCAATGAACAGCTTATAGTTGAGCTGTATTCCAAATAGAGTTAATTAAAAAAACGAAGTCATCAGAATGAAGATAAACAATTTTCAAATGCCGGATTCTATAGTTAAGGAAGATTCAACATATACCGACACATTTGGAAGATTCATCGTTCAACCCCTCGAAAGAGGTTATGGAGTAACGCTTGGAAATTCATTAAGAAGAATACTGATCTCATCATTGCCGGGAAGCGCGATAATTGCCATTAGAGTAAATGATGCTCCTCATGAATTCACCACGCTGAAAGGCGTAGTTGAAGATCTATCAGAAATCATTCTGAACCTGAAAGAAGTCAGATTTAAAGATCTGACCGGAAAATCTTCCAAGATAGAATTCAGTTTAAAGGGACCGCATATTTTCACTGCTAAGGATATTCAGAACAGCACGGCTGATTTTGAGATTCTTAATCCTGATAAGTATATCGCTACAATGAACAAGGATGCAGTTTTGAACATTGAGCTGAGAATGGGAACCGGAGTTGGATATGTTCCTTCGGAGGATAACAAGCATACCGCTCTGCCTATGGAGTTTATTTACACCGATTCCATTTTTTCACCAATCAAGCTTGCAAATTATATAATTGAAAATACAAGGGTTGGAAAGAGGACTGACTATGAAAAGCTTGTTCTTGAGATCACAACCGACGGTTCAATAAATCCTGAAGATGCTATAGTTTTTGCATCAAGACTCTTACAGGATCATGTTCAGCTGTTTTTGAATCTGAATCCCGTGCAGGCGCCAATGCGCGAAGAACCTGTTGTTCAGGAAAGAGATGAGCAATTTGAAAGAGTCCGAAAGATTCTTCTAATGCCAGTTGATGAGCTTGACCTTTCGGTAAGATCACAGAATTGTCTCAGATCAGCCAATATCAAAACGATTTCAGACCTTGTGAGCAAAAATGAAAGTGAAATGCTTCACTACAGAAATTTCGGAAGAAAGTCTCTTGCAGAACTTGGCGAGCTGATAGACAATTTCGGACTGACATTCGGTATGGATGTTAACAAGTACCTCAAAGAAGAAACGGTTAAATAGTCAAACAAGAAAATCGAATAATACGACACTATCATGATACACAGGAAAAAAGGAAGAAAGCTGAAAAGAACGGCCAGCCACAGAAGTGCTCTAATGGCTAATTTGTCAGCTTCGCTGATCCTTCACAAGCGAATCAACACTACAGAAGCAAAAGCTAAAGAGTTGAGGATGTATATCGAACCTCTTGTATCAAAGGCAAGAAAAGCTGCCAAAATGAAGGACTCCACGCCGGAAGGTAGCGTTCATCTTAGGAGAGAAGCCAGAAAGTTTCTTCAGAACAAAGATGCTCTTAATATTTTGTTTGACGAAATTAGTTTAAAGGTTGGGGACAGACCGGGAGGATTCACACGCGTTCTGAAAACAGGCAATAGATATGGCGATGGAGCTAAGACTGCGATCATTGAGTTTGTTGACTACAACTATGTAAAGCAAAAAGAAGACAAGCTAAAGGAAAAAGAGGCTGCTGCTTCTAAAGATACCACTGATAAGAAAAAGGAATCTGCTGAAAAGAATAAGGAAACAAAGAAAGAGGGCAAAGCTGAAAAGAAGCCGGTCAAGAAGAAAAGTACCGAGTCAAAAGCTTAAAACTTAAGAGCAAATTCAGATCCTTAACAATTTAGATCCATCTGAATTGTCTAAGGATTTTTTTTTGAATCAAACAGAAACTTCAAGAGCCGCAAAATGAAAATCGCATCAGCCGAATTTATTAAGAGTATATTTGATCTGAGAGCATTGCCAAATTCAGTATTGTCTGAATTTGTTTTTGTCGGAAGATCTAATGTCGGAAAGTCATCCCTAATCAATACAATTTGCAACAAGAAAAAGCTTGCGAAGATTGGATCTGTGCCGGGTAAGACAAGGCAGTTGAATTACTTTTTGATCAACGAAAAATTTTATCTTGTAGATCTTCCGGGATATGGTTACGCAAAAGTTCCGGAGCAGATAAGAGCCGGCTGGAGAAAGCTGGTAGAAGATTATATCAGCGAGAGACAAAACGTGAAGCTTGTATTTGTGCTTATTGATTCGAGGCATGAGCCGACATACCTTGATGAGCTCATGGTTAGCTGGCTTGAATATTATGAAATACCATTTGTGATTGTGCTAACAAAGTCAGACAAGATCTCATCCAACAAAATGCAGAAGCAAATCTATCGATCATCAAAGATAGTAAATAATGATGACCTCTGTTTGGACTACATTCCTTTTTCAATTGTGACAGGTGAAGGAAAGAATGAAGTGTTGAAACTGATAGAAGATTATCTGGATAATTAAGAGGTTGTGCTTAGCGCAACCTTTTTTATAACTCACCAAATTTTCCCCGATGGCAGCAGCAATCAAAATTCTTGCGGCCGATTCAGTAAGTCTTTCCGGTTCCGGAATCCTCCCCGCCAGAAAATTTAAGATCATACCACATACCGGACTAACCAATGAGCAGATTCTTCTGAACTATCCGGACACTGATGCACTGCTCATAAGAAGTACGAGAAAGATCGATAAGAACTTCATTGACAATTGTAATCTCAAGCTTATTGCAACATTTACAAAGGGGACCGATCATATTGATATGCAGGCCGCTAATAAAAAGGGCATAGTGATAATCAATGCCGAAGAAGGAAATCACATATCTGCTGCGGAGCATACACTTGCACTGCTACTTGCAATTTACAAGAACATTTTATTGTCTGATAAACTTGTAAGGAAAAATAAATTTTCAGATACAGGCTTCAGCAGAAATGAATTGTTTGAAAAGACAATAGGGATAATCGGCTTTGGGAAAGTTGGAAGTTATGTCGGTAAGATTTGCAGAGCTTTCGGAATGAATGTGATATTTAATGATATTAATGAAATTGTTGTCAGAAAAAACAAGTCGTTCAAGTTTGTTCCTATAAATAATTTGCTGGATACATCAGATATTGTATCTCTCCACATACCATACTGCATAGAGAATGATAAGTTTTTTTCCCGGAATTTTTTCAGAAGAATGAAAAGGGATTCAGTGTTTATAAACACTTCGCGCGGTGCTGTAGTGGACGAGGAAGCACTGATAAAATTTCTTGAAACTGAATCTTTGAGATATGCCGGACTTGATGTCTTCATGTCTGAACCATTGATTGACAAGAGGTTTGCCGGATTGAAGAATGTGGTTTTAACAAATCACATTGCAGGAAAGACCAATGAAAGCTTGCAAAGAATTTCCGAAATAATGTTCAAAAAAATCTTCAATTATTTTTGTTAAAGTAAGTTGAATATTGCAGTCCGAACATGTCATTTGCCTAAGTTGCAGAGGAGATTTAATCCGCATTGAATCAGGAGTATTTAGTAATAATTTGTTCATACTAAAATCTATATTGACAAGATTTCACATTAGCACTATATTGCCATCAAAAGTACAACCCTTAACAAGAAACAATTTTTTAAATAGCATAAATAAAAACAAAAAGGAGAAAAACATGTCAAAGAAGCTACTCTCTACTCTTGTCATTCTTTTGTTGGTTGCTTCAACAGCTTTAAATGCAAAAGATGACAGAACTCTTAAGACACACAAAGTTACAGACGGTTCGGAAGTCGGTGATTATACTTCAGGACCGGTACCAACTCCGGGAAGAATGAATATTCCTCCTTACAAGAGTTCATCATTAACATTTGTTTTGACACAAACACCTACTTCTACTGTATATGACCTTCAGTCAAATGCAGTGCCGCAGGAAATCTGGCAGGATCCTCTTACACCTGCAAACGTTCATGCAATTTTTATGTATTCAACAGTGCCTGCATTTGCTACGAGAGCAAGTGCTTATTTATTCAGCAATGATTTCGGCGCTACATGGAATTTCCTTGGTGATGTACCGGGAACAGGAAGAAGCGGTTTCCCTGCAATCAGTGGTTTTGTAAACGGATCTGCTGTGGTTGCAAATCACAATAATACAAATGGTACAACAACTCATGCAAAAGTTTTATATGATCAGGGTGCAGGTTTTGGAGTATTCACAGAGATCGATCCTGGCGTATCAACAGAAGGCGATCCTATTTGGGCAAGAGTTCTTGGACTTCCAAACAGCCAGATAGTATTCGCAGCTTCAATCAACGGTCAGGTATTCTCTTATACCAACAAGGCAACTAACACTGCGCCTCCGGGAACATTTTCAGGTTATCAGACATTTCCGGGAGATCAGGCAGAAACATATTCACTTGCAGTTGCACCAAACGGAACAGTCGGACATGCTTTCATCGGATCAGACAATGAAGATCCAAATGATGTATTCTACAGAAGCTCAGCGGACGGTGGTCTTACATGGACACCAAAAGTTAAGTGCTGGGATTGGAATGAAGCAACAGATTCACTTGGTTGCTTAAGGGGTGTTAGCATGGTTTTTGGTAATAACAATGAACCTTACGTTGCATTCAATGTTTCTACACTTACTGCTGCGGGTTTCTTCCCTGGACTTCCTTCATCAATCAGAGTTTGGTCGCCAAATGTTAATGGAGGAGTTGCAAAAATTATTGCAAGCGATGCAACTGTTCCATTCTTCCCTAACGAAGGAGCAACAACAGATGCATTCCTTCCAATATGCAGACCTGCTATCGGAAGATCATCATCAGGTAATGCTTTGTTTGTAGCTTTTACAGCAACAACTAATCAAATCGGTTCTGACACCAGCAGATATTATGCAGGTTGGTTTGCTCATTCAGTAAACAATGGTACTTCATGGCAGGCACCTGAAAGAATGACGCCTCCAACACCATTGAGAGACTACAGATTTGTAAGCATTTCACCTACAAGTAACGTATCAGGTAATATCTGTAAAGTTCAGATGTTAATCCAAAGCGATTCACTTGCAGGTACGCACGTTAACGGATCACCAATCGGAAGCGGATACGCCGTTGGTATTACAACAGATGTCAACATCACAGGGATCAACACAGTATCAAGTGTCGTTCCTGGAGATTTCAGCTTGAAACAAAATTTCCCGAACCCCTTCAATCCGACAACTGCAATCAGGTTTGATATGAAGAAGTCTTCCAACGTAACTCTGAAAGTTTACAATGCTCAGGGTCAGGAAGTTGCAACTCTTATCAACAACGAAGTTGTTTCACCGGGAACAAAGGAAGTAACATTTGGAGCATCAAATCTCAGCAGCGGTATTTACTTCTACACACTGTTTGCCGGGGACTTCAAAGAAACAAAGAAGATGATGCTGATAAAGTAATCAGTTCTTGATTAATAATTGTAAATAACAACCCTCACTGCCGGTAAAAATACCGGTGTGAGGGTTTTTTTTGAAGCAGATTTTGAAAAACAAAAAACTAATTTTAAACCAAAAGGGGGAAAACATGAAGACAGCTACAAATTTCGCTCTTTCCCTGCTCGTAGTTCTAAGCTTGTTTGCCGGCAGCAGTTTTGCATTTGACAAGCAAGGAACAACGGGTAAAATCACCGGCCGAGTGATTGATGCAAAGGACAATCAGCCATTGATCGGAGCCACGGTTCAGGTTGAGAATTCAAACCTTGGCGCTATCAGTGATGATAACGGTGAATATACAATCCTCAATGTTGATGTCGGTACATATGTATTGACAGCATCATATATCGGTTATGATAACCAAAAGGTGCCTGAAGTTAAGGTATCTGCTGACCTTACAACCAGAGTTGATTTTGCTCTGAAAGTAACCGGTCAGAGTGAAATCACAACCGAAGAAATTGAGATCGTAGGAAAAAGGAATGCTATTGCACCTGACCAAAGCGGTAAGATCATCGGTCAGGAGTTCATCGATAACAGCGGTATAAGAGGAATTGAAAATATTGCCTCAACGACAGCAGGTGTTATCCAGGATGAAAGAGGAAACAATATTAACATCCGTGGTGGTAGAGACGGTGAAACAGCCATTATCATCGACGGTGTATTGACAACAAATCCGCTGGACGGAACATCAACTGCATTTGTTTCCAACAGCGTTTTGGAAGAGTTGTCAGTACTAACAGGTGGTTTTAGTGCAGAATACGGCAACGTACTCAGCGGTGTTATCAATGTTACGACAAAAGGCGGTACAGACAAGTATTCCGGAACTGCGGAAGTTTTAACAGATGAACTTCTATCAAACAGTGCTTCACAGGGATACAATGTTTACAACCTTGCATTTGGCGGACCACTAATTCCATCAAAGGATCTATCAAGGTTTCTTAATTTCTACGTTGGCGCGGAAAGAGATTTTTCACTCGTTTACAACCCAAGCTGGATTTCAGATCAGCTTAATGTTCCAAACAATGTCATTCCAAACTATGACATGAAAAGATGGTCAGGTAATGCAAAGTTGAATGTTGACCTTCAGGAATTGAACAAGGATCTCCCGGTTCAGTTGAAGCTTGGAATGAGCCTTGCTGAGACAGCCAGAAGAGGGTTCCTGCAGTCATATCTTCTCTTCAATTCAGAAAGAAATCCTCTGATAAAGGAATATACTAATCAGTATTACGCAAAGATAAATCATCAGGTAAAATCAGATCTTTTCTATGAAGTTCAGTTCAACTACTTCAGATCTAAATATGAAGAAGGTGATCCTCAATTTCTTGGTGATTTCTACAGATACGGTGATCCTTCAAGTGTAGAGGGTTTGACTACACCGGGTGGAGCTATCGGACTTGATGAATACGGCGTATTTGCTAAGTATAATCGTGTCAGAAATTATTATGAAACCAGCAATACTTCCTACTGGAGTGGTTCTTTCAATCTCACCACGCAGGTGAAGAAAAACGAGATAAAATTTGGCGGTGAGTACAAGTATCACACAATCAGATACGTTGATATGAGACCTATTGGACTTTACAACTCAATCAATTCAACTCCTGAGCAACAGCTTGCTGCATTCAATGGCGGTATCGGACTTGCAAACTATTACGGTTATGCGCCTGTATTTGATCCGTCTGTTGGATACCTGAAACTTCAGGAAAATGATGAAGGCAGAGATGGTGCAAAGAATCCTATCATTGCAGCTTTGTATCTGCAGGATAAGATTGAGTTCAAGGATTTTACTCTTAACGTCGGCGTAAGATGGGATTATCTTGATGCAAATTCTTGGAGAGTGAAAGATCTATCAGCAATAACCAGTTTTGGAAATCCAAACGTGTTGGATGATGAAGACTTCACAGATGAAAGCGAACCTACTTCAGCATTCAGCCCGAGAATTGGACTTTCATTCCCGGTTACCAACAATACAGTTTTCCATGCACAGTACGGAAAGTTCATTCAGCTTCCATCACTGGAATACTTGTACAATGGATATGAGAATCTTTCATACTGGGTTAACAGTGCGGGCTTCAGCGGCTCATTTGGAAATCCAAATCTAAGCCCTGAAAAAACAACTTCATACGAAATCGGAATCAAGCAACAGGTTGGTTCGAATTTCTCACTTGATGTTACCGCATATTACAAAGAAACAGAAGATCTGATTGGTATTAAGAAATATCCTCAGTTGCCGAATCAAATTCAGGTGTTTGAGAATCAGGATTACGGAACACTCAGAGGTGTTGACTTCTCAATTGATATGAGAAGAACTTCAAGACTGGCAATCAATATTGCTCTTGGACTTGCTTATGCTTCAGGAACAGGCTCAGATCCGAATTCAGCTTCTACAGCTGCCTGGCTTGGAGAAAGACAGCCAAAGCTCACATCTCCACTTGATTACGATCAAAGATGGACAGGTGTATTAAATCTTGATTACAGATTTGGAAAAACAGATGTTCCGAAAGGATTTCTCGGTGATGTATTGGCACAGTTTGGAATGAACCTGTTATATACATTCAACAGCGGAAGGCCTTATTCAATTAAGTCTAATAATATCGATCCGTTTGCTGCAACCGGTGTTGGTGCAAGTTTGCTTTCACCAATCAACGGGGCATACGCACCATGGAACAACAGACTTGATCTGAAGATTGACAAGACATTTCCGATCTGGAAGCTTGATCTTAATGCCTATGTGTACATAATCAATCTTCTCAACTCAGAACTTGTTAATGACGTTTGGGAATCAAGCGGACTTCCGGGAACAACAGGATATCTTAACTCAGAATCCGGTAAGTCAACAATTGCATCATTCAACAGGACAGGAGTAACACCTGAAGAATATGTAAGAAGATATGAACTGAGATCAAGAGCAGTTGCTAACTATGGTCCACCCAGAGAAGTAAGATTCGGACTCAGAATGAACTTCTGATAATAATATGTTTAGTGTATCCGGGATATTCCCGGATACACAATGTAAAATTTGAAATGAGTTTGTTCACAATTTTCAAATCATAAAAAGCTACCAAGATGATTAAAAAAATATTGTTTTTTCTAATTCCCATTGTCCTTGTGTTTGCTTATGGAATGAAACCCAAAGATAAGCCGACAAGAAATCAAGACAATACAGGGACAACTCCTTACAGGATACTGTCAAATCCTGATAATGCGATGGCGGTTTCATCAGTTAAGTTAGATGTAAACCAGATCAGCACATGGTTCAGGAGCAACGGTTCCTTTAACAGGGATCCATCGACAGGAAACTCCGGATTTGAATGGCCAAAAGGTCAGGGTAAGTTTGCAAGATATGCCTCCGGAATCTGGATAGGAGCAGTTGTAGACGGTGATACTCTTGTGTGTATTGCTGAATACGACTATGAATATTTACCGGGTTACGTCAATAATAATGGCGAGCCTCAGGGAAATGACGATCCTAATTACAGGATCTATAACATTACTTCAACAGATACCAGCGATTACGGTCCATGGAGAACAATTGCTTCCGGTCAGGGTGCATACCTTGACAGTGCAGGCAATCCGTTGCTCTTAGGATCTCAAACCATGTTCTATTCATATACAGACGGTTATCCTGAAGCTCACGGAAACAATGCTGGAAGCACTGCTCCGTTGAAAGCACAAATACTTCAGACAAACTGGTCGTATAATGTTAACGGACCTCTCAGCAATATGGCATTCTCAGAATTCAGGATCATAAACAGAAGCAATCAGCCATGGACAAAGTGTTTCATTGCTTTGTGGACTGATGACGACCTTGGAGATGCTAATGATGATGCTGTTGGTGTTGATACACTTCTTAATCTCGGATTTACTTATAACTTCGACAACAACGATCCTAACTACGGTGCAGCTCCTCCGGCAGTCGGATTCGACTATTTCAGAGGTCCTATAGTACCAAGCCCGGGAGATACAGTCAAATATTTCAGCCCACCGGGAAGCAACAACCTTGTTGTTAAGCCAAACTTCAAGGAACTTGGTGTTAGTGCATTCAACCAATATACAAACAGTGACCCGAGCGTTGGTGATCCTTCAAATTTCAGGGAAACTTATTACAACCTGCAGGGACTGAGAAGAAATGGAACACCATGGGTTACTCCGCAGGGTGATACTACTACTTATGCATTCTCAGGTGATCCTTCAACAGGTGCAGGTTGGAATGAGAACAGTAACGGTGACAGAAGATTCATGCAGTGTTCCGGACCTCTTATTGTTAATCCCGGCGACACTCAATCTATCATTGTAGCTCAGGTAATTGCAAGAGGCGAAAATAATTTGAAGAGTATTTCTGCATTGAAACAGGCAGATGCACTTGCGCAAAGAATTTTCGATAACAATTTTGCAGTTCCTGATGCGGCAAAATGTCCGATTGTTTCTTCTTATGCACCCGGTAATAACAAGATCTATTTGTCATGGGGTGACCAAAGTGAGAGAGATTCAATAATTAACAAACTCTCGGGCGGTGTTTATAAATTCCAGGGATACAATGTTTATCAGATTCTCGCAGGTACTAATGGCGCAAATACGACGCAAAGAACTTTGGTTGCAACGTATGATATTGTTGACGGAATAGGTGACATACAGGATAGCATATTTGTTGAACAATACGGAACGTATGTTTACTATACTGTCCAAAAGGGATCGGACAATGGAATATCAAGATACATTGTTCTCGACAAAGACTACATCTCAAACGAGTTCATTGTATCCGGTACACCGTATTACTATTCTGTAACTGCATATTATTATGACGCACTCGGAGGTCCATTCTCTGCACCTAAAGTTAATGAGTCTCCAGTATCGTCTTGTATAATATCAGTTACACCACAGTTCCTAAGTTCAGGTACGCAAGTGAATTATGGACTTGGTGATACGATTTATACATCGCAAAGAGATCTTGGAGCAATGCCGATTGTCATTGAGCCATTGAATCTCAAGAGCGCTACCTATGAGTCAGTTGTAGGCGGTACTAACGCAGTTCCTACTTGGAGCTTGTCAAGAACAATTGGCGGTTCATCTGAAGTGCTATATCAGAACATTCCTGATTTCACAGGAACACAGGATACTGCGAGAACAGTTGACGGTTTCCTTATGATCCATCAGAATGTAAGGGACTCCGGACTTGCACCTGATGCTGGCGGTTCAACATTAGCGACAAAATCGCGTCAGACATCATGGACATATGATCCTGAAGGATCAGAATGGTTCATTGGACCTGATACAACGGCAATTGTAACAGCGAAGGTGATCACAAACAGACAGTTCCAAAGCAGATCACTGGGCATGAGCTTTCCGACAACCGGAACATTCAGGAACAGTATTTCGAGAGTTAAGGCAAACGGACCGTTTATGACACCTAACTCTGCAAATAATCCAATACTTACCGGCGGCCCATTGAGGAAGGTTCAGTTTAAATTTGGAACTCAATATACTTCAAAGGCCTACAGGTATGTACCAACTGATACAAACTACACAAGCACGCCTTACAATAACATGGTTGATGTGCCGTTCAGTGTTTACATGGTTGATGAGCTTGATTCAACCGGGGGAGCACCAAGGCAGGTCAATATCGGATTCATGGATGCTGATAATAGCGGAACATGGAATCCGAAAGGCGGATCAGCGACGAATTTTGAGAAACTTGGTGGATATGAATTTACTTACATCTTCGCTTCAGTCTATAACTCAGAACCAAATACAAACTACACTAACAAGAATCCAGGATCTCCTAATCCTACTTTCGGTTTCTTGGCAATGGATGTTATGTATGCCTGGTTGCCAAGATTGAGAGATGGATTCAGCCTTGATGCAATTTCAGGTACACTTACAGTTTCACCTTACAGGATCACAAAGTCAGCATTCGTTCCGGGATTCCCGCTGAAGTATTCATGGCAAGTTAACGGCACTGTAACAAATGATGCCAATATAGCTTCCCAGAATATGAGCAAGGTCAGCGTCTATCCAAATCCGTATTACGGAGGTAGCAGGCTTGAAACAGATCCGTTTGACAGGTTCATCTATTTCAGCAATTTACCGCCTGTATGCAACATCTACATTTACACATTGGATGGCGTACTCGTGAGAAAGATTGCCAGAAATAACACTGATCCAAATAATTCACTCGAAAGATGGGATTTGCAAAACGCAAACCAAATTCCGGTAGCCAGCGGTATGTATATCGTATTTATCGACGGAGGTAGCCTTGGTGCTCAAACTCTGAAGGTTGCGATATTCTCTCCGACTGAAAGAATTCAAACATTCTAATTCACTCATTGCCTGCGCCAAAAAGGCGCAGGCAGTGTATAAATGAAAACTTTATTTAAGGAGCAACTTAAGATGAAAAATAAGTACACAAATCTGCTGGCTGTCTTGCTGCTTACGGTCTTTGTTAGCAGCGTATTTGCAGGCCCGAAGAATAAGTACGGATTGTCTGCTGCTCGAGAATTGCTGATTCCTGTTGGCTCCGTTGGCACTGCGTTAGGCGGTTCAAATCTCGCTACAGTATCCGGAGTTGAAGCTTTGCACTGGAATCCATCAGGCCTTGCTTCAATGAATACCAAACAGGGTGAAGCCTTATTCTCTACTCAGGTCTACATTGCAGACATAAACGTAAACTATTTCGCAGGTGCTTACAAAGTGCCTAACCTTGGAACTTTTGCTCTTTCAGTTAGAGCACTAAGTTTCGGCGACATTCCGGTTACAACCGTAAACAGTCCGAACGGTACAGGTGAAACATTTTCTCCAACCTATATCACAGGAGGTCTGTCTTATGCTCGTCAGATGACTGACAGAATCTCTTTCGGTGCAACGGCAAAAGTAATTTATGAAAATATCACCCGTGAAACTGCAACAGGTTTTGCGCTAGATTTTGGATTGAATTACAATGTAACAGGAACAGGCCTCCAGTTTGGAGTAGCTCTTAAGAATCTCGGACCATCTATGACATTCTCCGGTCCGGATCTCGAACAGTTCTTCCAGCCGCCGGGAACACAAAACGGCACGCCGCAAGAACCAAGAGTTATTGAACTCGAAGATGCAGAGCTTCCGACAGCACTATCTCTCGGAATCAGTTATGATTTCAGACTCGACAAGAGAAATAATCTTATCACACACGGAACATTCCAAAACAACAGCTTCTCCGGTGATGATTACAATCTTGGAGTAGAGTATAATTATGACAAGCTCTTCTTTGTTAGAGGCGGTTATCAATTCAGCTCAGATAATGCAGATGACAGAGCATTTACGGGCGCAAGCTTTGGTGCAGGGCTCAGATATGGCGTAAGCAATAATTTCGATCTTGCTTTTGATTATGCTTACAGAGTTCCTACATCAGACAGATTTGATGCTAATCAATTCTTCACTTTGAAGGTAGGATTCTAAAACCTATCTCTCAAAGAACTACTTTCAAAAAGGTAATCATTAACTTGATTACCTTTTTGACTTTATTCTAAAATCATATGAAGAAATCAAAATTTCTTTTTCCCGCAGTTCTTATGTTCTTCATGCTCATTGATTCTTTGCATGGGCAAGATGTGTATTTCAGTTTTGACTATGCATTGTTCAGGGATCAGGAGGGACAATCAATTTTGGAAGTCTATTATTCCGTTCCACAGAAATGGCTTAAATATGAAAAAGCTTCATCAGGATTTGAAGCGTCTGTTAAAATTGATGTTACTATTCTTAATAAGTTTGATGGAACTACTGTTGCTTCAAATGTTTACAGGTCACCTTCAATTGTCGCAGATACTGCCAATAAGAGTTCAATGCAAAACCTTGTTGGACAAGTAAACTATCTTCTGAAGCCAGGGACGTATACCCTGATAATCAAGGGAAGCGATTTTGCCGTAGAGGACAAAAACCAGATTTTTGAATCCGATTTCATTGTTGATGGAAATAGTGGAGGTCTCACTGAGATAAGTGATATTGAACTTGCAAGCGCTATTGTAAAGTCGGATAATACAAACAGTATCTTCTATAAAAATACTCTTGAAGTAATTCCAAATCCATCAGGTCTCTTTGGAAGTAGTCTTGCTGAAATGCAGATCTATCTCGAATTTTATGGACTTACACAGGCCAATTTGGGTGACAAATATTCTATCAGATATTCACTTATGAGTCTTAACAAAGACACACTTGGATATGTTGTTAAAAATTTTGTAACTAAGGCTGCATCAAAAGCTGATTTCGGAAAATTCAAAGTTGATACACTAACAAGCGGTTCCTTCTTGTTCAGCGCGGCTGTTATTGCTGCTGATGGAACAGTAAAAGCTGAAAAGGAGAAAAAGTTCTATGTCTTCTCAAATACAGCATCTGCTGTTGAACTGAACAGACCTGACGGCTTTCTGACAAGTGAATATGCGGCAATGCCAATCAAGCAGGTAGAAGATGAATTTGAAAAAATGCAATACGTTTTGACAGACAAGCAAATTGATTACTATGGAGAATTAAGTACACCTGAAGACAAGAGAAAGTTCATTTATAATTTCTGGGTAACCAAAGATGCCAATCCTAAAACGCCTGTTCTTGAGACAAAGAATGCATATTTCAAGAGAGTTAACGAGGCCAACCAAAATTTTGAAGAGTCGTTCAAGGAAGGCTGGAAATCTGACAGAGGGAGGATCTATATTCTGTACGGTAAGCCGGATGACATAGAGAGATTCCCGTTTCAGACGGAAACAAAAAGCTATGAGATTTGGAAATACGATTCAGTTGAGGGCGGTGGTGAATGCGACTTTGTTGAACTTCAGCCGATGACAGGAGTCTATTGGCTGGTAAACAGCACATTCAGAAACGAGCTTTCAAACCGGAATTGGAGAGATCAATTGAATCCAAAGTAATGTTATGAAGAAACAACTGCCAATACTGATTGCGGCATTTGTCTTTGCAGTCGCACTGTGGCTCTATGTAAGCCTAAGTTTGAGTTATTCTCTTGACCTTTCAATTCCTTTAGAGATCAAGACGGGGAAATCACAAGCCATTACTGAAGATATTCCTTCAACTATTGATCTGACCGTAAAGGGGAAAGGATGGGATTTACTAAGTGTTCTGGTTTCAAAAGACCTTAGATATTCTCTTGATCTCTCAAAAATGAAAAGGGATTCGAGAATATCCACAGAACAATTTATAAGCGAAAGATTAAATCTCAAACCTGAGTTGTCTCTTGTTTCGATAAATCCTGATACTATAAATATTGAGTTCGACAAGATTCTGGAGAAAACTGTACCGGTAAGAAACAACATAAGAGTCAATCTTAAAGAAGGTTATGGAATAGTAGGCAAGCCAAAGCTTACTCCTGATTCTGTTACTGTTTCCGGCTCAGCAAATATTGTAAGTAAGATCAAATTCATTCCAACTGAATTTCGCTTGTTTGAGAATGTGAACAACCCGATAAATGGTACAATAGCACTTAAGGATACTCTCTCAAATGTTCTAAAATCGGATGTCAAATTCGTTGACTTTGAATATAACATTCAGCTTTCTGCCGAGAAGACAGTTGATGAAGTCATAGTTGAAATTATTGGTGTTCCTGAAGATAAGGAAGTACTCCTGATTCCACCCAAGGTCAGCGTTTCAGTTCGAGGCGGTGTGGATCAGTTGGCCCGCATCACTACTTCAGAAATTTCTGCCTCTGTGGATTTTGAAACAATTGAAAGCGATACGCTTGGCTTTGTTATCCCTGAAATTGAAATACCGGACGAGACAAATCTTCTGAAAACAGAGCCGCAGAAACTTCAATATATTATCAAGAAAAAATTCTGATTCTGAATTGTTCAAATATCTGAAGAACGAAACTGCAATAATTCTAGGAGACCTTAAGCAACTGGATTTCAAGACAAGTCTCATCCTCATATCCGTTGCCGTAATCACATTTCTTTCTATCGCATTTGGAAGTCCTTCATTCTATTATGAGAATTTTGGTAATGACAAGTTCTTGTCCCGTGTATACTGGTTTCTGGCAGACGGCCTGATAATGTTTCTGCTGCCGGTGATTCTTATTAAATTTGTACTTAAGGAAGATCTGAAAGATTACGGATTCACATTGGGAGATAAGAAATTTGGAATGATCACTTCCATCTTGTTCCTTGTTGTGATGCTTGCAGTTGTATGGATTGTATCAGGCACAAAAGAGTTCTCTACCGCATATCCACAGGGAGGAAAGAGAGTGAGTGAGAGTGCAGGCAATTTCATAATGTATGAACTGTGCATCCTTGTCTATATGCTTGGCTGGGAATTTTTCTGGAGAGGGTTCATGCTGTTTGGTCTTAAACCGAAGTTTGGATACTATTCAGTATTTATACAGATGATACCGTTCTTTATCTTGCATAAAGGTAAGCCTGAGCTGGAGTTGTTCGCTTCTATTTTTGCAGGCATCATACTGGGACTGCAGGCGCTGAGAAGTAATTCCTTTATCTATTGCTGGATCTTGCACTGGCTGGTAATGATTGCGATTGACTCACTATCAATTCTGAGATCTGTAAAGAGTTCTGCGGCAACCGGTTCATTGCTGAATTTATTTAATTGAATCATAAGGAGTAATTGATATGAAACTGGCAGTAAACATAGATCATGTAGCAACTTTGCGGGAAGCAAGAGGCGGCAATGAGCCGGATCCTGTAATGGCAGCTGGCATTTGTGAGATTGCAGGAGCAGAAGGCATTGTTTGCCATCTCAGAGAAGACAGACGGCATATAAATGATCGTGACGTCAGGTTGCTCAGAGACATTGTAAAGACTAAGCTTGACTTAGAAATGGCGGGCACTGAAGAAATGGTGAAGATTGCTATTGAAGTTTTTCCTGACTTGGTCACACTCGTTCCTGAAAATCGGCAGGAACTTACAACAGAAGGAGGTCTTGATCTGACTAAGGATAACTCAAGATTGAGAGATGTTATTGATGAGCTCCATTCTAAAGAAATACCAGTTAGTCTTTTTATTGATCCCAATCCTGCTGCCGTTGATTCTGCAGTTGAACTGAAAGCAGATGTTATTGAAATTCACACGGGAAAATACTGTAATATGAGATCCGAAAAGGATTTGCTTCTGGAGCTTAGCCGGATTGGGGCAGTAGCCAGAATGGCTTCTGAACAGGGAATCATAGTTACTGCCGGACATGGCCTTGACTATACAAACATTTTCCCGATAGTGAATATACCTGAGATACAAGAGGTCAGCATTGGTCATGCAATAATTTCAAGAGCGGTCTTTACGGGGCTTCACAAAGCCGTTGAGGACATGATCAGCTTGATAAGAAAGAACTACTGAACCTGTGAAAAGCGAACTTAAAGCACGCGGCCTTGTAAAGGAATACAAGAAGCGAAAGGTAGTAAACGATGTGTCACTTCAACTCAAACAAGGTGAGATAGTCGGTCTGCTTGGTCCAAATGGTGCAGGTAAGACTACTACATTCTATATGATATGCGGAATTGTTCGTCCGACTGAAGGTGAAATAGAATTTGACAAGGAAGAGATAACTAAGATGCCGATGTACAAGAGAGCAAGATTAGGAATAGGATATCTCCCACAAGAGCCTTCGGTTTTCAGAAGAATGAGTGTTGAGGATAATATAATGTCGGTGCTTCAGTTCCGGGATATATCTAAGGATGAGAGGCTTGACATAAGGGAAAAATTGATAAAGGAATTCCGGCTTGAAAAAGTAAGAGCTTCAAAAGGGTTAGTACTTTCCGGTGGAGAAAGAAGACGTACTGAAATTGCGAGATGCCTGGCTTCCAACCCAAAGTTCATTTTGCTTGATGAACCATTTGCCGGAATAGATCCGATTGCTTCGGAAGAAATTATGAAAATTGTGCACGGACTTAAGGAAGAGGGAATTGGCATATTGATCACAGACCACAATGTGCATGAAACATTGTCTATTGTGGACAGAGCTTACATTCTCATTGACGGAAAGATCTTCCGTTCCGGCGGAGCTAAGGAACTTGCAGAAGATGAGCTTGTAAGAAAATTTTATCTTGGAGAGAGTTTCACGCTCGACAGGTACATGCAGACTTCAAAAGAATGAAACACTAGTCCGTTTTCTTGTCTGTTCCTGAAGATTTTGTCGTTGATGTGGAATCATTTGCAGATTCAGACTTCGCAGGTTTGCTTTCAGAAGATTCCTTTCCTGCTGTTGACTCTTTGTTTGCAGTAGAATCTTTTTGAGTTTCTTTCTTTGATGTTCCTGACACTGCATTTCCTCCCTCACTTTTTTTCACATAATCGGTAAGATAAAAACCACTGCCTTTGAAGATCAGCCCGGCACCGGAGCCAATCAGTCTTTGAAGTGATTCTTCCCCGCATTCCGGACATTTTGTCAGCTTCTCTTCTTTCATTGTTTGGAGAATGTCAAAGGTATGACCACAGTTCTTACAGAGATATTCGTAAGTTGGCATTAGTTGTTCGCTCCCAAAAATTCTTTTTTTGCTTTTTCGTATTCTTCATTTGTAATAAGTCCTTCTTCAAGAGCTTCTTTGAATTCTTTCAATTTGTTTTTCGATACCCCAACTTGTTTAGAAATGAAAGCGTCTTCCGACTTTCCTGTTTCTGCAGATATTTCTGAAACTGATGACAATATCTCATCTACCTTAAGAACGCGCTTCAAACCGTCTCCAACCAAACGTGAAATATCTTCAGGGTGATTCTTCATGCGCACGACCTTTACTTCAAACTCAGTCCGCTCAATATTTGAGATCTTATCTTCAATTTCCTTGGCAAGACTTCTTAGGATCTTATACTGATATGTCTCAACCTTCTTCTTTGCGTCACCTGACATCTCAAACTCAGACGGCTTGTAAATATCATCATAATAAAATTCATAGATCGCCAGCATTTCGGCGAGTTTGTTAGCTTTGAAAAATTTTGCCTGGATTTCCTCTGCATCTTTAAGAATTCTGAATCTCAAAGCATCTTTCCCTTGTTCTTCAAAGAGCCTGTTTACCAGACGTGATTCTACGCCAAGCTGTTCAACTCTCTTTACGGTAATGCCTTCTTGCTTTGTGTATTTGTATATTGCCTTTGATGACTCTGTTTCCGGAATAATATCAAACACTCCGAAGATCAATCCCATAAGATAGGCTTTATAAGCTTCATCAAGTCTTATTCTCTCCTCATCATTCAATGGAATAATATCATGATAGATGAAGTAATTCTTGTTGATGTGAAGATCTACATTGTGATTCTGTGAAAGGTGCTTATAGTATTGCTTCATCTCCTCGGCAATAGTGTAGGAGTAGAAGAGAGGGAATCCAGCCCATTCAGAATAGAAGGTTATGCATGAATTGTCTGCGGAATCCTTAAACTCAACAGCAGAGCCGGCAATAGACTGGATCAGACTCTGAAATTTTTTGAATGAAGGACTGTCTGTCTTGATGCCGATGTAAAACTTCTTGGCAGACTCATCGAGTTTGAAACTTCCCGGAATCTCCCTGGTCCTGATCCAAGGAAAGGCCTGACTAAGCATGCCTCTTATTTTGGATTCACTTCGTATCGGATCCTTTTCAAACAACATCTCGGTAATATTATAGTCTTCCTTGATCCCGTCAAATTGTTTCCTTGCAAATGCCAGCATCTTGTTCTCAATAATCTGTGCGTCTCGCTCACGAAGTATATTCACAATGTCTGTAACATCTGAGGCACCAAGTTCTTTCAGAAGTCGATTAGACAGATTACTGATCTTCTCCGTTTCAGCAGCACCGGTGCCAATGTATCTGTTATAGTATTCGGATTCAACTTCATCGGGTTCATAAACCTGCATGTTGAAACTTGTTTCCTGTTTTGTAATGAAGTAATTGTACTTCCTCCTGAAGTTATTCTTCAGCACTCCAAGATTTCCGGTGAGTTTGTTAAGGTCAGCGATCAGTCCAGTCGAAACTATCTTGTCTGTAGCGGATTTCTCTTTTGTCTCGATCAAAGCAAGTATCCTCAGGCATATTTCTCGCGCATAATATCTCGACTTGAGCTTCACCATCGAATTGTAATATTCTTCCATGATCGACAATGCCTTTTCAAGCGTGCCTGTCATTGCAGTCTTTCTCAATACATTCAGCTTTGAGCGGGTCTCGTCTTCTTTCAACTCCTGAAACTGTTTCCTGAAATCTGCATCAAGACGTGTTACAACAGTCTGAAGGTCTTTAATTTCCTTTTCGTATTTTGGGATATAATCAAAATTCCCGTCTGTCAGAACAAACTGAAGCCTTCTGAGCAGATTGATTGCATAGAACACTCCGCGTGTAGAATCATTCACTAAACCGTTTATCTTCTTCTCAAGCGCACCTATGTGACTTCTCTCCCTGTCTCCCACAATGTTCATGATAGTTCCGGACCTGTTTGAAAAGATCTGTGACATGAACATTCCTTGTCTGCCTACGTCATTATCATCCTTGAAGTTTGTATCAAACTTCATCTTTTCACTTAGCAGATATGATGTCCAGTTTGAACCTCTCTTACCGCTTACAAGATCATTCTGAAGCTGTGTCAGGAAGCTTTTGATGTTTGACTGTATAGATGACTTTTCGCCGCTTCTGTAAAGTGAGTCAAGCAGTTGAAACTTATTCTTTGATTCCAGCAATCCCAGCTCGGGCAGAAATTCATTTATGAGGTAGTTATCTACTTCACTCTGCGAACCTTCAGCATAGGTCAGATAGTAGTTGACGATCTCTTCGCAAAGTTTGTATGCACATGAAATGACAATCCTGTCAATCGGATATGAGATCGTCGCTTGTCCCAGGCTTGAATACTTTCTTGAGAATGTATTGTCGGTAATTGAGTTGTCATCGGGCCATAGTCGCTGTTTATACTGTACGAGATTTACCCGAACTCCTCTTTTGTAGTTGGCAAAATCAGAATTCGAAAAATCGTTGAAGATCGTATCGGCAAGCATCTTGTAAATGTCCTTGTTATTCTGATCGGACAGAGAGAGGTTTTTCGAATTCTCCCCATCGATTATATAGGTGTCATCATACACACCCGGCTGAAATTTGAAGTGCTCATTCTTCTTCCATGAGACTTCGAACGGATTCTTCAGGTTGTAATACTCAAACTCTTTGAGAGCAGCGTAACCATTTGCAAAGACTCTTTCCTTGCCATATGATTGATAGATCTTTGGTAATACAACATAGCATGAAGAAACGGCCTGATTTCTGAAAATGCTTCTGATAAGAAATCCCATATCGAGAAGCATGCCGGAGCCGGTTCCGCCGCTGACTGAAGTGATCACATATACATTGACCTTGTCTGTATTTACATTCTTAATCTTATGAATGTCCTTAACCTGGTTGATCGATTTGGAATCCGTGATTCTTGACTTCGCCGAGGTAAGCTTTGAAACGATCTCATCATAATTGTGAAAAAATGCAAGACGGGCTGCAGGCCTTATCTGACCTGCTCCTGTATTCATAGTCCCAAGCTTTGCAATCTCGCCTGTTGTACTCAGCCATTCCTTTACATGTGGAACATCCTGAATTCTATAAATATAATCTGATGGATTTACCGGATTGAAAATTTTCTCTGATGGCTGGAAATCAATTTCATTAATAAGATAGTCCCGTTCACGAGCAATTCCGCTTTCCTCCGAAGGAGCATTATCCGTGTCGATATATAGATATGATAAAATGGGAAATTCCTGAATTGATCCGTATTTTTCTACAAACTGTCTGCGCAGTCTTAGCATGACCTCTTTTCCTGTGCCGCCAAGTCCTATGATGATTGTCGGCATGAGTTCCTGTGTCTTCAGATCCAGCTTTTCCTTAACTGCCAGATCCATAATGAGTCCCGGATTCTCTATGTTTCCTTGGGTGCTCAATTTACCTCCATTAACGCGTTAGTGATTGAAATTTTTCTTTAAGATGAGGATCAGAGCTCAACCACACTTTCGCCGCCGTCAAGATTAATAATATTGCCTGTCATCCAGTGTGAATCATTCTTGTAATTATCAACTATGAATCCGCCAATTTCTTGAGGTTTGGTAAGACGCTTGTCCGGATTTCTCTGAAGTGCATTGTCAATTATCTTCTGACTGTTAGGAATCTTTCTCAAAGCAGGTGTGTCAGTTACTCCTGCGCGAATAGCATTTACTGCAATACCTCTGTGTCCAAGTTCCATAGCAAGCTGTCTGATATATGATTCAAGGCATGCTTTTGCAGCTGATACAATTCCGTAATATTCAATCTGTCTGGAACCTCCTGAGGATGTCATACCGTAGATCTTTCCGCCCCTTTTCATGAGTTTATTTACGATCAACTCCTGTGTCCAGTAAACGATACTGTTGCCCATAACATCAAGCGTCATTTCAATTTGCTTCTGATTGGCCGCTTCATTAGGATCATCGGCTATCAATGGCTTCAATGTACCGAAAGCAAGAGAATGAACCATTACCTTGATCGAAGCATCATCGCCTGCTTCAGAAATTGTCTTCTTAACTTGTGCTATTATTTCGCCCCTCTTTACTGCATCAGCAGCATTCACATTGAAAAACTGCACGCTCACGCCTTTTGCCTTAATGTCTTCAATCAGTTTCTCAACATCCGGCATTGTGGTAGCTCTGTCTAAGTGAACTCCAAAAATATTGACTCCGTCACCGGCCAGGGCCAGCGAGATTTCTTTCCCAAATCCACTCGATGCTCCAAGGATCAATGCATAGTTCTTATTCATGTAAACTGCTAAGTTAGTTGGCGAAATAGTTTAAAAGACAGGTAAAACGTGCAAAATTACTTTGATTTGAGGGCGATTATAGTCATAATCAAACTTATTATAAACAGAAAAATCATAACAATCATGAATGATGCAATTGTCCAGAAACCTGCAACAAGACCCCAGATGATGAACAGCCAAATGATTGTTACAATAAAGAAAAGATTCCAGCTAAGCAGAAGCGATTGCCTTGTGGATTTTTTCTTGTGGAATGTCTTGAATAATGTGATCACAAATATAAAAAAGAACAGTGCAAGTCCTAGTACAGACAGCAGAATGTAAACGAACAGCTTTGTATTTGTCATTACATTTTCCTGAGACTGATCAGCGATCAAGGAATCAGCAGGTCTGACGGTATCGATAACGGACTGAACAGGTGGTGCATTTTGTTGAATGGACGTATCGATCTGAAGCCCTTTAGAACTAGTATCCTTTGCAATGCCTGAAACTGTTGAACTTACAGTATCTTGCGAGAAGGACTTATATGAAGAAATGCTTATCAACGAAAGCACAGCTATTACAAGAAATAACTTTACTACTGTAAGTATGTTCATAAATGAAATCCTATTCACCTTTCTTGAGATTATCAATGAAGCCCGTATCATATTCGTTATTTATGAAATCCTGATTTGTCATGATCATTTGATGAAAGGGGATTGTGGTCTTTATTCCTTCAACGATGAACTCATCCAAAGCCCTAAGCATTTTTCTTATTGCTTCTTCCCTTGTTTCAGCATGCGTTATCAGTTTGCCAATCAATGAATCATAAAAAGGAGGGATATTGTATCCTGTATAACAATGAGTATCTACTCTTACTCCCGGTCCGCCGGGCTGGTTGAACGCCGTTATCATTCCGGGAGATGGCCTGAAGCCGTTTTCCGGATCCTCAGCATTAATCCTGCACTCCATTGAGTGTCCAGTAAATTTTATTTTTTTCTTGCTGATCTTCTCGCCGTTGGCAATTCTGATCTGTTCCCGTATCAGATCCGTGCCGGTAATCATCTCTGTTACAGGATGTTCAACCTGAATCCGCGTATTCATTTCCATGAAATAAAAATCCTTATTTGAATCAACAAGGAATTCGATAGTTCCGGCCCCGAGATAGTTGACTGATTTGGCTCCGAGTATTGCAGCCGAAGACATTCTTTCTCTTGTTGCTTCATCTATGATTGGCGAAGGGGATTCCTCAATAAGTTTCTGATGTCTTCTTTGTATTGAGCAATCTCTTTCCCCAAGGGAAATAATATTCCCATGCTTATCTCCGAGAATCTGAATCTCCACATGCCGTGGTTTATCAATAAACTTTTCCAGATAAACATCATCATTTCCAAATGAACTCTGAGCTTCGTTCTTTGCAGTAATAAATGCATTCTCAAATTGGTCGGCACTTCTGACAATACGCATACCCTTTCCGCCGCCTCCGGCTGATGCCTTTATCATTACAGGATATCCAATTCCGTCTGCAATTTCCTGAGCTTCAACAATATCGTGAATAACGCCGTCACTTCCGGGAACAACAGGCACTCCTGCGGCTTTCATTGTATCTTTTGCAAAAGATTTGTTGCCCATAGATGTTATCATATCAGGCAATGGCCCAACGAAATTCAGCTTGGAATCCAGGCAAATTTCAGCGAACTCGGCATTCTCTGCAAGGAAACCATAGCCGGGATGAATTGCATCAGAACTGGTAATGGAAGCCGCTGACAGCAGTCTGGGAATATTGAGATAACTTTCTTTTGAAGAAGAACCTCCAATGCAGACAGCTTCATCAGCAAATCTCACATGAAGAGAATCTTTATCAGCATCTGAATAAACTGCTACTGTTTTGATTCCCATTTCTTTGCAGGTCCTGATAATTCTGAGGGCGATCTCGCCCCTGTTAGCTATGAGTAATTTTTTTATCATTGTAGAATGGTTGGCAGGATTTTCAAGAGAGACATTTCCGATTGAGTTACTCAGAATTTCTCAATATGAAAAAGCGGCTGATTGTATTCAACAGGTTGTCCGTTTTCAACAAGAATCTTTACGATCTTACCTGATACATCTGATTCAATTTCATTCATAAGTTTCATTGCTTCAATTATGCACAAAACAGCTCCGGGGGAAACTGTACTGCCTACATTTACATAAGGATCAGCATCAGGAGATGGTGCTCTGTAAAATGTTCCAACCATAGGAGACTTCACTTCAAAAATATTCTCACTCTTCGAGGCATCGGTTGATAACTCTTCCTTCTTCTGATCGGACTGCGGTTTTGCTTGAAGCTCATTGGTTGTGACTTGAGGAATACTTTGCGGGATAACTGTCACAGGCGCCATGCCAGCTGTTACTTTGGGTCTTGGCTTGGACAATCTCAGACGTGTTCCTTCTTCTTCGATTTCCAGTTCTGCAACATCGCTGGAGTCAAGAAGTTTTATGATCCTCTTAAGATAGTTTATATCCATTTTCATGGCAAATTCTTTATTTTGAAGTTGGAGGAAATTTGGGTCAGGCCTTTGCCCTTTCTATGTATTCGCCTGTTCTGGTGTCGACTCTTACGACATCACCTTCATTTATGAAGAGTGGTGCATTTACGGTTGCGCCTGTTTCAAGAATGACCTGCTTCGATGCTCCTGTTGCTGTATCTCCTTTAACTCCCGGAGGAGCAGTTACAACTTTTAAGTAAACATGCGGAGGAATCTCTGCTGAAAGAGGTCTTGAATTATGGGAATATATCTGTATGATCTCTCCTTCCTTAAGGTAACTTCCACCCTTGCCAATGATGTCACCGGAAATGGTAACTTGGTCATACGTTTCACTGTCCATAAACACATAATCTTCGTTATCTTTATAAAGAAACTGGAAATCGCCGGATTCTAATCTCTCAATCTGAATTTCTTCACCGGAACGGAATCTGTTTTCAATGGTCTTTCCGTTCTTTAGATTTCGGAGCTTAACTTGATAAAAAGCCCTGAGGTTACCGGGAGTTCTGTGTTCAACGGATACAACGGAATGCAGATCGTTGTTATAATTGATGATAACTCCTGTTTTTAGGTCTGAAGTTGATGCCATTAAATGAATTAAAATTGATTTACTAGAATTTGGAAAAATAGGCATTCCCATAGGCAAAATCAATTTAATGTTGAGTAGAAATTGACAATTTTACGCCAAATATGATTCATTTTTGAGCAAAAACCAAGAGAATACAAATGTTTTTGAGTAATTTTCCTTGTTATGCATTAGGAATCATACTGTCTTTCCGCCATCGGCCTTAATTAGCCATGTAAGCTGGCCTGAATGCATTGGTTCATGTCTGATAGCATGAATTATGACATTTCTTTTGCTTTTTGAACCTCCAAATGCATGTCCCAAATGATTATCACTTTCGAGATCTTCCGCAGAAAGATTTCCAATAATCTCCGTAGCTTTTCCGTGAATACTGTCAAGAGTCTGCAGCAGTGCGCCCATTTCAGGCCTTGTTTTAACTTGAGAGGGATTTGAGCCAAATTCATATTCATTGAGCCATGAGATCTCCGCGTCGGTATTACCAACAGAATTCAGGATGAGCATATTTTCGCTCCATGCAAGATGTGAGACTATCCAATGAGCTGTATTCATCCCTATTCCATTAAGTTCAAAGGACTTGTGAATGTCAATGTTACCAAGGTTTCCTATGAAGAATTTTGTAAGAGATCTGACATTCTTGTAAACATTTAAAAGAATTTCCGCTTCTGATTTGTTATGCATATGATTATGTTTTTTTAGATTCTACGAGTGCTTTCCATTTAAGATTCCTAATGAAATTAATTTTAACAATCCAATTTCATTGAATCAAAGAATACAGATTACCATCAGATCAGGTGGTTCAATTCAGAAAAAAGAGAATTTTCTTTTTTCAAGCATGGAAATGTAAATTGAAACTCAAAGCAGTATTGAGTAATTTTATAGATTAAAAACAAAAACGGATTACGGAGGAAAAATGGCACTCAAAGTCGGGGTTAATGGATTCGGAAGAATTGGAAGGCTTGTAGTAAGAAGAATGCTTGCACTGGGAGGATTTGACATTGTTGCAATTAATGATCTAACAGACAGCAAGACACTTGCTCATCTTTTTAAGTATGATTCAATTCACGGAAGGTTTGACGGAGAAGTAAAGGTTTCAGCAAATGGAATGACTGTCAATGGGGACGAGATAAAGATTACAGCAGAAAAAGATCCTACAAAGCTTGACTGGGCTGGAGCAGACGTTGTGATAGAGTCCACAGGTGTATTTACATCAAAGGAAAAACTTCAGATTCACCTTGACAGGGGAGCAAAGAAGGTAATATTGACAGCACCGGCAAAGGATGCACTTGATGCAACCGTTGTCTTGGGAGTGAATGATTCTGTACTAACACCCGAGATGAAGATAATGTCGAATGCTTCATGTACAACAAACTGTCTTGCTCCAATGGTAAAAGTTCTTGACGATGCATTTGGAATCGAGAAGGGATTCATGACAACAATTCATTCATATACCAATGATCAGGGATTGCTTGATCAGCCGCATAAAGATCTGAGAAGAGCAAGGGCCGGTGCAATGAATATAATACCTACATCAACCGGTGCAGCAAAGGCTGTAGGAGAAGTTCTTCCGCATCTTAAAGGCAAACTCGACGGATTCTCTCTCAGAGTCCCGACGCCAGATGGTTCCTTGACTGACTTTGTTTGCATCCTAAAGAAAGAAGCAACGAAAGAAGATATTAATGCAGCAATGAAAAAAGCTTCTGAAAATGAGCTGAAAGGTATACTCGAATATACTGAAGATCCAATAGTTTCAACTGATATAATTGGAAATCCAAATTCCTGTATCTTCGATTCTCTCTCAACAATGAGCCAGGGAAATCTTGCAAAGGTTATAGGTTGGTATGATAATGAGTGGGGCTACAGTTGCAGGGTAGTTGATTTGATGAAGAAGATTTCATAACTCAAATATTCGCTAGAATCCGGATGGCATTGTAGATAGTGCCATCCGTTTTTTTTGTCCAAAAATATCTTGAATTTGTGCTAAAGATTTGTTCATTTGCAATAAAAAATAATGGACACAGCATTTCTTGTTATCAGCCTTTTCCTGCCAAGAACTACACTCGTGATTTATTACTTCTTTCTGCAGATCCCTTTCAACACAGTTCCATGGATTGGTGACTTTCTACTGACAGTCTTTTTGCCAAGAGTGCTTGTGCTTATATATATAGCGCAGAATCTTGGAACCGAGTCACCCTGGTTCTGGATACATTTGGTAGTAGCGTTGCTTGTTTACTTCGGAGGAGGAAAGAAATTCAGGGATTTCAGAAAAAATTAGATAGATTGATATTTAGAAAGAGAGAAGGAATAAAGTTGAAGATCAAATCTAAACTTTGAACAAATTTTTAATTTCTAATTTCTAATTTCTAATTGAACAAGAGGCGTGGATCAGATTCGAACTGATGAATAAAAGTTTTGCAGACTTTCCCCTTAAGCCACTTGGGTACCACGCCGAAATAACGTTTGTAAATAATTAGAGCGGGAAACGGGACTCGAACCCGCGACTTCAACCTTGGCAAGGTTGCGCTCTACCAACTGAGCTATTCCCGCGATGGTTGCAAAATAAACCTATACTTATCTTTTTTCAAGTCCTTATTGTGCCTTATTGATAAAAATCTTCTTACTGCCAATTTTTCTTCTGCTCTTTTGGTTGGCAATCTATTATTTAGTCCGGAGTTCTATCGAAATCAAATCTTTATAAGTTGATTCTTACGTGACTATACCATAATTTATTATGGTAATCAATCATTAAGAACAAATGAATAACAACTCCGTATTCGAACCGGTCGATGTAATTGTTTATTACTCAGGACTGCATCCCAGCATAGTGAAATTCAAATGGAGAGGCAGCGTATATAAAGTTTCCGAGATGCTTCAGACTTGGAAAATCCCTGTAAGAGAAGGTTTCGAACATCACTATGTAGTCACTTGCAGAGACAGTGACCTGTTATGCGAGCTATCATTCAGCAATACTGATTTCAAATGGGTGATAGTGAGGTATGATAGTCTTACTTAGTTAAAAGTTGAAAGTTGAATGTTGAAAGTCAGTTAGGAATTGCAGAGAATCTGTCTATTTTGAAAGAACCATAGCGAAGCTAGTCGTTTGCTAAAAAGTGCAATCTGCACTCGGATACATGCAGAGATGATCTGGCCTGCAATCATGATTGCAATTTGGTAGAATAGGTGTCTTATGAAATAAATATACAGTCAGAACTTTAGGACAATTGGATCTTCAATGAGTTCGGGTTTAGAACCGTCGAGCGGAACTACATATGATTTAATTTTATCTGATTCTGACTTATTGCGGTTGCGCCACTTTCGTGGAACTTTGTGTAATTTGACCGGATAGATTGTAAGCACTCCGTTTTCAGAAATATGAAGCCGAAGGAAATTCTTATAGTCCTGAATTCGTGCCGCTGAAAAAGACTCTTCATTGTGCCTGCCGAAAAAATATTGAGAAATGAAAAGGTATAGTCCGAATATAAATGATCCTATCATCCATCCCCCTATGAACTCAAATGCAAGAAGAAAACTATACAAGAAATATCCTTGCTGATTGAATATCTTTCCTCCAAGATACCACCCAACAAGCGCAACAAAGAAGATAGCATTGAGATGAGCAAAGACATGCAGGAATCCACCTACCCATTTATATAACTTTGAATGTGTATCCGTGAAAAAAATAAATCCGCCGATTAGCAGCAACAACCAAACACCCGCAAGGGGATTTCTGAAAAAAGCTTCGGCAGTAAAAGCGAATGCATCTTTGATTGAATCAGGAATTCTGAAATCGATTGAGGAGCTGATGAGCCAGGCAGTGAATACGTATATCACAGCTGTAAGAATGCCGAATGCCGGATTGATAACAGGGAACAGGAGATCTCTGAAGGTAAGGTTTTTTGAAGTCTTCTGATCGGGATATGACTCTTTTAGAGCAAATTTTCTACCTGATTTCTTTTCAATGCCATAATCTTCGCTGATCAAAGAAACATCTATGTCATGTGTTGGATGCAGAAACGCTCCTCCACCCCCGGCTGTGATCTTTTGAACAGGTGTGCTGCCATCTTTCCTTACCTCTTCATGCCTTCTGTAATGATGATAGTCACCGGATAGATAGACTTTTATATCAACATTCTTCTTTGCAAGTATTTCCTTCTGAAGATAAATGAGATCACTTTCATCATAATCCTCTCCATACTTTTTATATTTGTGCGCGTAGATCCAATTGGGCTGTGAAATGCAGAGAATAACCTTGTCGCCTTCATGCATGTGATTATCGCAAACGCTTCTGAAGTATTCAAGCTGAGGCGTGTCAATGTCAGACTGAAGTTGTCCGTCAGAACCAAGCATCCACCAATTTCCCGGAAGTTTCAATGCAAAGTAACTTCGTCTTTGTCTTGAATGCCAACCGGCAAACCAAGGATTCAGATCTGAACAGAATAATCGTGAAAAGGCAGACAAGCCGTCGTACCAATCATGATTTCCCGGTATTGCAAATACATGAGGATGTTCTTCAGGACTTTCGTCTCCGAAGGCATTTTCATAGGGCGTGACAAGCCGTCTGCTGTAGTTTAGTTTGCTTGGAGTCGGATATACTTCATCACCTCCAAATACTAACACATTGCCTCTCTTTGTATTATAGAATTTACTGTTGCTATCAGAATTGTTTTGTAGCATTAGCTCATTCGCCGAAGCATAGTATGCAATTCCGTACGTTGAATTCCATCCGTCGCCTGTATCGGATATATAGTCGATCCATACTTCACTTCTCTCATTAGAGTCATCCTTCAGAGGCCTACCGCTTGAATCATTGGGGTGGATACTGAAATCAAAAAAATCTTCTTTAACTGTTGAAAGCGCTTGTACAATTCTGCGGTCAGACTGCTCTCCAATGAAAGTCGATAACACTACCCTAATGCCGGTATTAATAAGCTGTGCCGGGTCATACCATTTGACCATCGGCATTTTTTTCAATGTATCTTTCTTGAATGGATTCATATTGTAATACGTTAAAGATATTGATACTAGCAGCTAAGTTCAATTTAACCGTTAGTGCACAGTTATCAATTTGATTGCATACTATAATTGGGAATCAAATTCAAATAGAATTAAAGTTCAAACATACTTAATTTCAAATACATTTAACAAAGAGATATGAAAATACTATTCAAAGCAGGGAAGAGCGCAAATGTCGGATTGCTAATAATCAGACTCGCATTGGGCAGCTTATTCCTTATTGCCGGTGCCAAAAAAGTATTGAATCTTCAGGAATTTATAGAGAGTGTGCAATCAATCGGCAAGATGGATGACAATCTTGCTTTTGTGCTTGCATTCTTACTTCCGTTTATGGAAATGATTTTTGGAGCTCTATACATACTGGGACTATTTACTCCAATCACAAGTTTATTCATGGCTATCATGAGCATAAGTTTCTTAGTTGTTCTTGGTCCCGGACATGAAGAGCTTCCGTTCAGCTATAATTTTGTTTTCCTTGCATGTTCAATTGCTACTCTTATCTCAGGAGCCGGAAGAATTTCATTTGATGCAATAGTTGATAAAGATAAAAAGGAAGATATTACGCAGACACTTTCTTCTACACCTGCCATAATCACTCCGGCTAATGAAGAAATTGTTACAGATAAGTCCGGCATTGAAAACGAGGTAACTCTGAAGTCTGACGATGATAAGCTATAGCAGTCCTATCTGACAATAAGACTCTCTCTTTCAGGTCCTACTGAAACATATTTTATCGGGTAGCCGACAAGTTCTTCTATTTTCAATACATATTTTTGCGCCTCATCCGGAAGTTTGCTGAATTCTCTTACTCCGGAGATATTTTCATTCCATCCCTTCATTTCAATATACTTTGGGACAGCACTTTCAAGTGCAGCGGAAATTGGGAAGTCACCTGTTCTTTTACCATTTATCTCATACTCGGTACATATTAGAAGTCTGTTCTGTCCGGAAAGACTGTCGAGTTTTGTCATGGCAATTTCATCAACACCTTGTATGCGCGCTCCATACCTTGAAGCAACAGCATCAAAGTGTCCAATCCTGCGAGGCCTTCCTGTTGATGCTCCGTATTCGTAAGCAATCTCTCTCATCATTCCTGCTTCATCTTCCGGCATCTCTGTAACGAATGGTCCAGCGCCAACGCAAGTGGAAAACGATTTCATCACGCCAAGTATTCTGTCTATTCTTTTATTGAACAAACCCCCACCGACAGGTGCGAATGATGCAAGCGTGCTTGATGAAGTTGTGAAAGGATAAATGCCGAAATAAATATCTCTTAATGAACCAAGCTGTGCTTCGAAAAGAATATTCTTACCTGCAGATGCGGCAGATTCCATAAGTTCGGTAGTGTCACAAATATGTTTTCTGATCTTATCGCCGTATGTTGTCAGCCAGTTCATTGTATTATCAAAGCTGACTTTCTCATCCGAGCCATATACTTTTTCAAAGAACAGATTTTTCCACTCTACAAGTCCTTTGATTCTTTTGCTCAATGAGTCCGGAAACAGTAACTCACCGATCATTATGCTTTTCTTCATGTATCTTTCACCATAAGCATAAGCAATACCTCTTCTTGTTGAACCAAATGCAGAACCTCCGAGACGTTCTTCTTCAAGGTTATCCTCGAGTCTGTGAAAAGGAAATGTGATCGTTGCTCTGTCAGATATTCTCACATTGCCTATATCTATGCCGGCTGTTGAAAGCTCATCCAATTCAGTTACCAAGGCTTCTATGTCAATTACCATTCCCGGACCGAGAATATTTATAACGTCCGGATAGAATATTCCCGAAGGAATCAAGTGCAGTTTATGAACACCAAACTCATTTACAACTGTGTGTCCTGCATTATTTCCTCCCTGGTATCTTGCAACAATATCCGCGTTGCCTGCAAGGTAGTCAACCATGCGGCCCTTGCCTTCATCTCCCCACTGGAGTCCTACTAGTACTGTGATCATTTTAGAATTGTGATTGAATTGAACATAAAAAAATCTTCATCTCTGCAAAAGTGAAATGAAGATCTTTTTGAAAAATTACTTAAACAAAGAGCTACTTTCCCAAACCAAAGAGTCCGTCAATTTTTGTGAGTTTGAAAATATCTGTGATCTTATCGTTAACATTCTCAAGTTTAAGTGAACCACCACTTGCGAGAATAGCATTTCTGCAGCCAATGATAATTCCGATTCCGGCACTGTTGAGCGACCTAAGTCCTGAAAGGTCAAATGAGAAATGATGAACGCCTTCTGAGATCTCTGACTTGATCAACTCATTAAGATTACCTTTGTCACTAAGCCCAACAAGATCCTCATTCAAGACTACCAAGGCAGTCTTATTTCCGTCGGATTCTGAATATCTGATGAAATTATCAGACACCTGCTTTTTTCACTTTTGCTGTGGAAATAGTTCTTGACTTAGAAAGTTTCCTTGCGCTTGATTTTGCTACTTCACGTTCTTTCCAATCAACAACAATAGCGCTTGCAATGAAAATCGAAGAATAAGTTCCGGTGATAATACCTACTGCAAAAGTAAACGCGAAACTTCTGTTTACTTCACCTCCGAAAATGAACAATACAAGCACGGTTAGAAGAACAAGACCGCTGGTTATTACTGTTCTGCTAAGAGTTGCATTAATACTCTTATTCATTACTTCCTCAATATCCTCATTCTTGAACAGCTTAATGTTCTCCCTTATTCTGTCAAATACGATAACCGTATCGTTTGTCGAGAAACCAATAAGAGTAAGGAATGCTGCAAGCATTGATTGATTGAACTCAAGACGTAAGGCAGGGAACAGCCAATTGAAAATTGCGATCATCCCAATTGTTATAAGCACATCATGGAACAAAGCAATAACAGCGCCTACTGCAAATACAAATTGAAACCGGAAAGCTAGATAGATCAGAATCGCAATCAACGAAAAAACAATTGCAAACAATGCATTAGTTCTGAGTTCAGCACCAATCTTTGGACCCACCTTATCAAGCCGCATTACCTGAAAGCTGTTATCAGGAAATTTTGCTTTTATTGCTGCCTGAATATTATCAGACACAGCAGTTCCTTCTGACTGCATCGGAGTCCTAAGCAGAATTGAGTTTCCGGCGCCGAGTGTCTTTATCTCCATTCCGGGAAAGCCTGCTTCATCCATAGCGGAACGAACTTCACCGATATTAACATCATTGTTAAACTGAACCTGCAATTCCGTGCCGCCGATAAAGTCAATGCCAAGCGGAATTGTTTTGAAAGCCAAAAGTATTATGAACCCAATTACTATTATGATGGAAGAAAGAAGATACATCTTCTTTCTCTTCCCCATGAAATCATAATTGGCGTTGTGAAATATTCTCATTATTGTGGCGTATTATCCAATTAATTTTTATCCGAAACTTATATGTTTGCCTTTTTCGATCATGATATCGAAAATGACGTGCGTGATTACAATTGCAGTGAACAGATTTGCAACGAGACCGAAGATCAAAGTTAATGCAAATCCCTGTATCGGTCCGCTTCCGAACTGATACAAAATTATTCCCGTGATTATACTTGTAAAGTGCGAGTCGATGATAGCAGAGAATGCTTTCTTGTATCCAAGGTCAACGGCTGTTCTCAATGGTTTGCCCGAATCAAGTTCTTCACGGATACGCTCAAATATAAGAACGTTCGTATCAACCGACATACCTATAGACAATATCAAACCTGCTATACCCGGCAATGTAAGAGTTGCCTTTAGTGAAGCCATGATGCCAAGAATAATGATTGTATTCAGGATCACGGCAAAATCGGCAACACTGCCACCGAATCTGTAATAAAATACCATGAACAATGCAACAAGAATCAGAGCTGCGATAGACGAAGAGACACCGGCTTTGATGGAGTCTTCTCCAAGCGATGGTCCGATAGATCTTTCTTCAATGATCTTGACCGGAGCCGGCAACGCACCTGCTTTGAGCACGATCTCAAGAAGCTTTGCTTCCTGAACATTTGCCATACCCTCGATCTGTGAGTTGCCACCTGTAATTTTACTTCTTACAACAGGCGCGGAATAGACTACATTGTCAAGAACTATTGCAATTCTCTTGTTAATGTTTGCACCGGTGATCCTTGCCCAGTCTGAAGATCCTTCTCCGTCCATTTCCATTGTAACAATTGGAGTGTTGCTGGTCGGATCGATGTTTGCCATTGCATTTACAATGACCTTACCGGTCAGTTCAGGATCCTTCTTAAAGGCATAAAGCACATGAATCATTTCACCTTGTGCGTCGAATGTTTTATTTGACCATCCAAACTGCATATCAGAGGGAATTACAGCTTTGACGTCTTCTCTGTTGAGTATTCTTTCTACTCTGTCTCTGTCAGAGTCCTTAACATAGCCGTCAGCTGTACCGCTTTCCTGATTGAGTCCGACAAGTGCAAAGAAAGGAAACTTTGCCTTGAACTCCTCTTCAGAAAGCTGTGCAGAAGTATCAGCCTCAGTTGTGCCCGTATCATTAGTTGAGACAGCAGTGTCTTCCGTCTTTATTGATGTATCCTTAGTAACTTTCTTTGTTGTGTCTTTCTTCTTAGTCGAGTCTAGTTTCTTGGTGTCTGCAATTTTCTTTGCATCTTTCTTAGCATTCGTATCTTGTCCTGAAGCCACTGTGCCGGATTCAGTCTTTGTATCAGATTTTCCTTCCGTTCCGGCGGAAGATACATTTGACTTTACAGTATCCTCAAGTTTGCCGGAAACAGTTTTCGAAGTATCCTTTGCCGGAGTTGAACTCAGGGTATCTGAAACTGTAGTTGTATCACCAACCAGAGCCTTGTTGATGGCTTCCATGACCTTAACAGTTGATTGCGGGTCATAGATCAGTTTGAACTCAAGCAGAGCAGTTCCTTCAAGAAGTTTTCTTACCTCCTGAGGATTGCTGACGCCGGGAAGTTCAACAACTATTCTGCTGTTACCGATCTTCTGTATTTGAGGTTCTGCAACACCGTACTGGTCAATTCTGTTACGGACGATTTCAACTGCTCTGTCGAGTGACTTGTCAATCTCCGTAGTCAGTTTAGATTCGATATCGCTCTCAGTATCTCTTGTTTCACCGTAATAGTTCTTTAGCGTAAGACCTTTGGCCGCAAGTTTAGCTTTGAATGTATCAAAGATCAACTCATCGCTTGTCTTTGTTACTTCCTTAACTTCGGCAAGTACTGCCAGCAACTGGTCATCTTTCCTTACAGCCATATCCTCCAGCAGTTTCACAATATCAACATCAAGAACTACATACATACCGCCCTGAAGATCAAGACCAAGTTTCAGTCGGTTATCCCTGGCTTTTGTCAGTTCAGCTGCATTCTTGTCAATGAAATCAGCACTGTCCTGACCGGTAAGATGTTTAAGTTCCTTTGTGAAGTTGTAATCCTTATATGTAGGATATAAGAAGTAAAGCGACAATGCAATCAGTGCAATGGTGATGATAATTCGGGTAAGATTTTTCTTCAAGTTTTCACTCCGTGATTAGTCGGAAATCTCCTTAAAATGTGTTAAATATGTTAAAAAATTGAGCAAACAATATAGTTTTAATGCTCTATAATGTCAATGAAGTTTAAGGAATTGTAAGCAGATTAAAGGCACTGCTGTCCAAAACGATTTTGCATTTCGAAAATTCTTTCGAAATCAAGCTGGAAAGTTAAAAAAAATTCGGTTCGGAAAAACAACCCGCCCGCCTGTCGAATTACTACTCACTTGAAGCGAATGACGGCGGACAGGCCTCATCCTAATTGCCGTTAAGAAATTGTGAGCTTTGGCGT
>CALEVL010000223.1 GCA_937924675.1 uncultured Ignavibacteria bacterium
CCGCCTAAAAAAATGTACGCTCTGCCGGTACCAGTACTGAAACCTGAGGCACCGACTAATACATCGGAGAATCCGTCACCGTTTACATCGCCTGCATTTGAGACAGATACTCCAAATAAATTGCTTGCTGCTTCACCAGTCATTGTAACATCAGCAGTATTATTCATTATCGATCCGCCAAAATAAATATATGCTTTGCCCGTCTGAGAAGTATTTCCATAAGCACCGACAATCACATCAGAATATCCGTCTCCATTTACGTCGCCTGCAGTAGATACTGATCTTCCGAAATAGTTATTCGTTGCCGCACCTGTCAGTATTACATTTGCAACTGTACTCATGTTCAATCCTCCATAATAAATGTACGCTCTGCCTGTACTTGTGGAATAGTTCTGAGCTCCGATAACAATATCATCGTAGCCGTCACCGTTCACGTCTCCGGCACTGCTGACGGATACTCCAAAATTTTCACCCGCATTCAATCCGTTGAACACTCTTCTCTGAAAAGAATCGCCTTCAGGGTCCTCCTGCAATCGGCTGGAATTTGAATTGTTATCATCATTAATTAATTTATTTCCGTTTTCATCAACCAGTCCGTTAAGCCATTCTTGAGTTACCCCTTCAGGTAGAGAATCGGACTTGTGTTGTTGTGATTGCATTATTTGCTGCGGAAAAGAATTTGTTTCTGCATTAACGTTTAAAGAATTGGATTCTGCGTTGGAACAATTCATACAAATCATTCCGGTAATCAGAAATATTTTTGACAGCATTTTCATGGGAATTGTTTTATTTTTTTAGAAATCATTATGAACGATTTATCTCTGAAGTTAATAACCTCTGAAGCAAAAATAATTTAGTTGTTTTGATTCTCCAAAGAATTTTTTTTGAAATAGCATCCTGACTTTAACATCCCGCAATTAGTTCATAATTTGCCACTATGTTAAAATACAGCGTCATACAAATACTGAAATCATTGTCCGGCAAGGAAATTGGGCTTTTCGATAAATTCATTCGCAATCCGTTTCATAATAAGAACATCAAAGTTATAGAGTTTTTTGAATTACTGACCAAACATCATTCTGACTATTCAACCGAGCAATTATCAAAGGAGAGTCTTTTCAAATCAATGATGGGAGATGCTGTATATAAAGAGTCGTACATTCGAAATCTGTTTTCGGATTTGAACGTGCTTGCAGAGAGATTCATTAAAATCAATCTTACAGAAAACAATCTTAAATTCGAGAAGCTCTTTATTGAAGAACTGAAGAACAGGGATTTGTTTGATATAGCAGAGAAAAAGATCAGACCTTTTGAAAAGAAAGTCAGGTCCCGCAGAGCGAAAGATCATAATTATTACGAAGACATTAATTTCGTCTACGAAATCAGAAGTTTTCTTATAGTTGACAAGGCACTGACAGATAATTTCAGAGATAAGCAGCTGAATAATACGATGAAGTTATTCCTAATTTCAATTATTGAGAATGTGTTTTATATGATTGTTGAAGAGCAGCGTGTGAATGTAAAGCACAGATATGATTTTTTAAAACACTTGTTGACCTACATGAAGAATCATCAGTCAGAATTTGAAGATTCTCCATTAATGATGATTTATTTTCACTTAAGCAATTGTTTCCTCTCTGAGCACTCAAAAGAAAGTGATTATCATTTCAATATTGCTGGAAAGTACTTTCGAAGATATTTTTCCGCTCTTACAAAGATCGATAAGAAGAATATTTATTCCGTTATGCAGGTTTATTTCATAAATAAAATTTCCGCCGGTGACAATTCCCTCAACAAGGATTTTTTAAAATTCATGCTTGATATGTTGAAGTTTAATGTGCTTTCTCACAAGGAAAGTGATCACATTGATTTGAATCTGTACAGGAATATTCTGATACTCTGCACAATGGAAAGGGAAATAGGAACACTGAAGAAATTTATCTCCAATTATATCCGATTCGTAGATATAAATAGCCGGGAATCCATACTTGCATATTCAAATTCACATTTGAGTTTTCTGCAGGGTAAATTTCAAAAAGCCCTGGAGCTGAGTAATAATATTAACTTCAATGATCTGCTGAATTCTACAAAAGATAATCTCTATTTCAAGAATGATATTAAAACGTTGACACTCAGAAGTCTCTACGAATTAAATGCTTTTGAAAGCGCAATTTCATTTATTGATGCATACAAGCATTTTCTCAGAAATTCAAAACTAATGAAGGAAGAAATGAGAAGTAATTATTTGTTTTTTGTAAACTCAGTCAGTGAATTGATAAGACTAAGAAATAGACCTGATGAATTTGCTTTTAAAAAATTCAAATCCAGGTTGAACTCTTCAAAATTTACAGGTGCAAAGTGGGTCTTAGAAAAATTAAATGAGGTTGAAAGTAATTACACTTCTCAATTGTAATGTTAAAAATAGGAGGCATAAGATTATTAAATTTTGTCTGTATTCTAAAATGTGAATTCCCATGGGTCACCCATCCTGCAGATAGTGCATTCGATTAACCGACTTCTGGCAGGCAACGAAGTATCAACATCAACGAATGACATCACTATCACACTCCAAATTATAGTTGCAACTCCTGTACTGCCCCGGCGAATCAGTTGCATCATAGCCGCATACATCAAAATGAAATTGCAGCGTAGGCTGGAAAGCATAGCTGAATATGGAAGTCAATGATAAAGTGACGGGTAATTTGTTGGCACATACCCGCAACTAATGTCGCGGGCTGTGTGGAATATTATGTTTCAATTCCTTGGTTTGCTTCTGCATTCCTACCTCCGACTGAAGTCGTGGGCTGAGTGGTTTGATGTTTCTTCCTGCCCACGATTAAAATCGTAGGCTGAGTGTATTAAACTTGCTGCATTAATTCGTAATTCCTAATTCGTAATTCCTAATTCTCAATTCCCTCCTCACGGTCTTATTACACTCATAAAATTCGCCGCATTGTTATCGGCAATTGCAAAGTCAGTTCCGTCAACAAAGTTGTCTCCGGTAAGATCCGAAATAACATAGCCGCTAGCAAAGATTGCAGCATCATTGTCTAACATGCTCACATCGGTTGCATCCACAGTTCCGTCCTGGTTTACATCGCCGCTGTAGAATCCGAATCTCACCGGTGAGACATCAATCTGCTTCATGTTATTCCCGTACGCCTGCGTATTCACAGTTGAGAAACTATAAGTAAGTGAACCTCCAGTAAATGCTTGCGCAGTCTTACTCCAAGTTTCAATCGAGTTCCTGTGTTTTGTCACAATAAAATAATTCACTCCGCTTACCGGGAATGAAAATGTAAATATTCCGGTGCCTGACGAACTCAATGTGGACTTAGTTGAATCTATAATAGAGTATGGGGAATTTGAATTTCTCAAAAATACTCTGACAGTATCACTTGTCATTAGATTAGAGGCTGGATTGTAGAAGCCTTCTATAAGCACTGTAAGATTAAGAGTGGAAAACAATCCGCACACTATCCCTCCGCCCGTTAATGTACCATTAATTACAACATTATCAGCACATACCGAAGCACCGGTCTGAACTTCGAGGCTTGTGCCCGTCTGATAATTTAGCACACTCTGACTGAATGTGATTGAAGTAATCGTTAGTATAAGAATCGCAATAATATTTATTGTTTTCATTTAACGCCTCCTGATTTAACTTGCTCAATACTTGTGTTATCAAGTTTAAGTTCTTCTAATTTACTTACTAAAAGATTTTGTGATTGCTCTAAATTCTGGAGTCTTTGTTTCATCTCATTGTTTTCATACTTCAGTTCATCTTTCTCCGCCTTAAGCTCCTGTATTGCCTTCACCATCACCGGCAGAAGATTACCATAAGTCGCTTCAAGCTTTTCGGGATTGTCTTTCAGAACAAGATTCAGCCAGTCTGCATTTTCGGTTGTCTGAACTTCATCAAGCTCCTGTGAAATAAATCCTGCCGTGAAAGTTTCTTTCATTTTACTTCCGTCTGACTTATTTCCTTCATACCATTCTCTTTTGTCCCAGTTGAACTGACGCGGCTTCACCTTCATCAGAAAATCAAGTCCGAGTGTCAGATCTGCAATATTCTTTTTATCTCGCATATCTGACAAGCTTGAGATAGTCTGCACATTGCAGCGAAGAAACTGAACAAATCCATTGCCGAGTGTTACCTGATCCAAAGCTGTAGCCGAACTTGGGGCAGCATCAATGCCAATGCAGGTCAAATTCGCTCCGGTTGTAATTGTTGATCCCGCATTATGACCTAAAGCTGTGTTGTAGTTTCCTGTATTGTTGAATAGAGAGTGATAACCTATTCCGGTATTCTGAAAGCCGTTAGTGTTAGAGTTCAGTGATTGTACGCCCACAGCTGTATTGTTTGCGCCTCCAAAGTTATTTGATAAAGAAGAACTCCCCAACGCTGTATTATTAACACCGTTGTAGTTGACTGTTAATGAATAATTTCCCAGCGCTGTATTATCATTGCCGTTGTTATTGAAATATAAAGACTGATATCCCAAAGCAGTGTTACGATATCCTGAAGTGTTGTTCTGTAATGAACTGGTTCCAACTGCTGTATTCTGATAACCGGTGTTATTAGAATATAGAGATTGATTTCCTATTGCAGTATTGAAGAATCCCGTTGTATTGGAATATAAAGAATTACTTCCCACCGCTGAATTTCCATTACCCGTCATAGTAAAATTCCCGGAGTTAAGCCCCAAAAAAGTATTCGCACTTCCATAGTTGTGCAAAAACCTGTCTGCACCTTTAAACACAACACCCAGAGTTGAGCTTGTCGTATTTTCTAACCGTAATGATCCTAGTATGTTCACCTGACCTGTTGATTGATTCAATGTCAGATAATTATTTGATGCATCTTTAATCATAAAGATTCCGTTTGTGCCGAGCGTGTTCGTAATGCTTTGGGAATGTACACTTACAGAAATGAAACAACCTATTGCCACTAGTAATCTTCTCATTTCTCTTCTCCTGATTTGACTTCCGTGATGTTTGATTCTTTTGATTTAATTCTTTCTAACTCGCTGACTAATCTATTTTGTTTTTGTTCTAATTTCAAAAGTCTTTGCTCGATTTCTTCATTCTCATTCTTCTGCTCAAGACTTTGTGCTCTCAACTTTTCACTTTCAATTTTTAACTCATCATTTTCTTCTTTAAGCTCTTGTATTGCCTTCACGATCACCGGCAAGAGATTTCCATAAGTTGCTTCAAGCTTATCCGGATTATCTTTCAGAACAAGATTCAGCCAGTCTGCATTTTCGGTTGTCTGAACTTCATCAAGCTCCTGTGAAATAAATCCTGCCGTGAAAGTTTCTTTCATTTTACTTCCGTCTGACTTATTTCCTTCATACCATTCTCTTTTGTCCCAGTTGAACTGACGCGGCTTCACCTTCATCAGAAAATCAAGTCCGAGTGTCAGATCTGCAATATTCTTTTTATCTCGCATATCTGACAAGCTTGAGATAGTCTGCACATTGCAGCGAAGAAACTGAACAAATCCATTGCCGAGTGTTACCTGATCCAAAGCTGTGGCCGAACTTGGCGCAGCATCAATGCCAATGCATGTTAAGTTCGCACCGGTAGTGATTGTAGATCCGGCATTATGTCCCAGAGCAGTATTATAGTTTCCCAGGTTATTGTACAGAGAACGATATCCGACAGCAGTGTTTTGAAAGCCGATGCTGGTCCATCTTAAAGACTCAAAACCCATTGCCGTGTTATTACTGCCGTTAAAGTTGGTAAGTAAAGATGAATTTCCCACAGCTGTATTTTGAATTCCTGATGTGTTCTGGCTCAAAGTATTCATTCCTAAGGCTGTGTTAGAATGACCATTAGTATTGTTATATAAGGACCAGCTTCCTACTGCAGTGTTATAACTACCGTCATAATTTGTGTGTAATGTTTGATATCCCAAAGCAGTATTATAAAACCCATTGTAATTGGAGGATAAAGAATTATATCCAAATGCTGTGATATAACTGCCGCTGACATTGTTGATCAAAGCATTCCTTCCTACAGCTGTAATCTGATATCCTGTAGTGTTGTATTTTAAGGAATTCATTCCGAGAACCGTATTATCAGTACCTGTCATTGTGAAGTTTCCTGAGTTAACTCCCAAGAAAATATTATCTGTGCCGAAGTTGTGAAAGAACCTGTCTGTACCTTTATACATAACTCCTGTAGTTGAGCTGGTTGTATTCTCAAGTCGGAACGACCTGAGTATATTCAACTGACCTGTTGACTGGCTTACCGTCATGTACGTATTTACTGCATCTTTGATCGCAAATGTTCCGTTTGTGCCAATTGTGTTAGTAATGTTTTGGGAAATAGCTGACGTTGCAAACATTAGAAAAGCCAAAATCAGATTTCCTGGGTGAAGTAATTTCATTTTCAAGTTTTCGAATATTTAAATTGACAAAAGTTATTCATGTTTCTTGTGATTCTTCTTACTCTCCTGAGCAGGAAGCCTATTTGCAGGATTAATCTCGTTGTAATATAATCTGACAGCCCTGCTTAGTACAAAATCCTTGCTTCCGTTTGTTATTGACTGTATTCTTTCAATCATACTGTGTGTAGAGTTCTTAAGCCGATATCCCTTCGATGTCTTTGGATCACTTCTCTTTACGGTACTAATCATTTTCAGAGTTGTTAACTTGTGCACTTCTTTGTGCACTTTACAAAAATGCATCATTGATGCCTGTCATTGCAAAGAAAGTTTATTGGCAAACTAATCAGGAATTGAATATGATTTAATCAATTTGCATTGCTTAGCGTCTCGTTTTAGATGACTTTCAACAAACAACGTTGAACTGCTAATTCTTAATTGTCTAATTGTTATGAAGAATACAAAGCTCATTCAGACCTTAAAGACATTCACAAAAGATGAAATGAAGCTTTTCGAAAAGTTTGTCGCTTCTCCATATTTTAATAATGGAAGAAATTATTTGCCCTTTCTCAAAGAAATCCAGAATCATTATCCGGATTTTGAAGATCTGAAAGGTAAGCTAACTTCAGAATCTGTTTACAAGAAATTATATCCCGGAAAGAAATTCAATAAGCAGGTGATGTGGAATCAAGTGTCACAACTTGAAAAGCTTGCTCTGGAATTTATTCTGCAGACAGCTTTGAGAAACAGCAGGTCGGAAAGATTTATTATGATGTTTAATGAACTTTCAAATAGAAATCTTGATAAACATGCCTTCAAAGAAATTGAAAAAGCGGATAAGCATTTAAATACATTAAAATTAGGGGAGGAATATTTTTCACTTAAATTGCAGGCAGAGATCAACAGAGCCGATTACTGGAATTCCGTTTTGGGAAGACCGGATAAAAACTTCGAAGGAGCAGTTAAGAACACTGAATATTTAATACTGAAATTTCTTGCGGATCTGTCTATACAGGTCTGGGATCTTAATATTCTTAAATTGATGTATAGTGCCAGCCTTGAAATTGATTCCGCTTTGGAATTGGTCAGAAGTCTTGATCTGAAGAAGCTTATGAAGGTCAACAAGAAAAGAGGAACTAAGTTTTCCAAAGTTTTAAACTTCTATTATAATAAGATTATGTGTGCTCTGGATGAGAATGATGAAAGCTATTTCTTTGATATGAAAGCCTTCTTTGACAAAAATTATGATTTGTTTGATAAACAGGAACAGCATAATGCAATAATATCGCTGGCAAATTACTGTGCTCATAAAATAAGACTCGGTGAAGACAGATTTCTCAAAGTACTTTTTGAGATAAATAAATTCCGTCTTGAAAAAGAGTACGGAGCATTCTCACAGCTAAGAATTAACAAAGCTCTTTTCCATCAAATTTTGAGAAGCGCTCTTTCAATTGGCGAAATACAATGGGCTGAACATTTCGTAAAAGAATACACCTCTAAACTAAAAAAGGAGCATCAGAAAACAATGACATCTCTGGCATTAGGTTACATCTGCTTTACAAAAAAGGATTACGCTGAATCCTTGCATCACTTGAATGAAGTTGAATTTATTGACTTAAGAGATAAGCTTCATGTAAGGATACTTTCTGCAAAAGCATATTACGAGCTTAATAAAACAGAAGCGCTTTTTTATTTTATTGATTCGTCCAAACACTTCATTGGAAAGAATACTGCAATAGATAGTGATACAAAAGATGCGTATTTAAAATTTTTTAACTTTCTTAACAAAATATTGACCTGCAAGGAAAAATCTGATCTTCATAAACTGAAGTTATTAAGGGAAGATATTGAGCTTGATAAAATTGTCAGACAAAGACAAAAGAACTGGTTATTGGAAAAGATAGAAGAGCAGTTGAGCAGTTTGCCGGACCATCATGCCCGCGACTAAAATCGCAGGTAATGCGGACCTTTTGAAGTCTCAGGACTTTCAAGCCGTTGTTGCCTGCCCTTTTCTAACGGGTTCACAAACATTTGCATGAAAGCATTTCACAACAGGTTGTAAGTTCGAATGCAAATATTTGGGTCATCTTGTCTGTATTTAGTGCATTCGATTAACCGACTTCGGGCAGGCAATGAAGTATCAACTTCAACGAATGACATTACTATCACAATCCCAATTATGGTTGCAACTCCTTTTCTGCCCCGGCCAATCATTCACATCACAAGAGCATACTTCAAAAGGAATTGACGAATTGCCGATGATCCTCCTGTCTGCAGCAGACCCGCCTGAGGCGATGAATCAGAAAGTATGTATGAGGGTAGCCAGGCACTGAGCTCGGGATCCCGTCACAGACTGGCGGCCACCAAAAACGGCAGAAGTTGACGACTCTGTCACAGACTTTTCTCTTAGAAAGTTTTGTCGTGTATTTGGTACAATGAGAGGAGCGGGATAGACAGTATAAGTTGTTCTTCAATTCTATATATTGAATCGGTTCAAGTTTACTGTAAAGTCGTTATTTAATAACGGCATTAATGATGTCGTTTTAAGAAGTGCCACAAAGAATTGTTTTGATTTTAAATCGAAGAATAAAATGAAAAAAACAACTACAGTTTTACTCCTCTCTCTTATTCTGCCAATTTGTAATTCTACGTTTAGCATTAATAGTTGTCTTGCACAATGGCAGCCCGAAGTAAGGTTGACTAATGACAACAGTGAATCACATACATCTTCAAATAATGCGTGGTGTGTAGCATCAAACGGATCGGTTGTGCATGTAGTATGGCATGACCATCGTGACGGAAACACTGAGATATACTACAAACGATCTTTAGACGAAGGTGTAAGCTGGAGTGCGGATACTCGACTGACAAGTGATCCTGCTTCTTCATGGAATCCGTCTGTTACAGTATCAGGCTCAGTTGTTAATGTTGCATGGCAGGACGATCGTGACGGGAACACGGAAATATATTGCAAACAATCAATAAACTCCGGCGACAGCTGGGAAACAGATACCCGGCTGACGAATAACGCTTCCAGTTCAGTGTCTCCTTCTATAGCTGTATCCGGCTTGGCTGTATATGTTGTGTGGTTTGATAACCGAGACGGGAATGAAGAAATATACCTCAAGCGCTCAATAAATGGAGGTGGAAGCTGGGGAACAGATACACGCATGGCGAATAACTCGGCGATTTCACGGAATCCTTCAGTTACAGCATCGGGTTCAGCTGTGCATGTTATATGGGAAGATTTTCGTGAAGGGAACTGGGAGATATACTACAAGGGCTCAATAGATATTGGCGCAAACTGGGATGCGGATACGAGGCTGACGAATAACTCTTCTAATTCATGGTATCCTTCTGTATCAACATCAGGTTCGGATGTGCATATTGTATGGAGTGATGATCGTGACGGGAATTCGGAGATATATTACAAAGGCTCAATAGACAAGGGTGTGCACTGGGACGCAGATACACGATTGACGATTAATTCTGCCGCTTCAAGGACTCCTTCCGTTTCAGTATCCGGTCAAGCAGTGCATGTAGTTTGGGATGACAGGAGCGGTGGCGGAAGCGGAGAGATCTACTACAAACGCTCAACAGACGCAGGCGTCAGCTGGAGTTCAGATACACAGTTAACGGTCAACTTTGCTTCACAGAATCCTTCAGTTTCAGTATCCGGCCCGGCTGTGCATGTTGTGTGGAGAGACTATCGTGATGGAAACTGGGAGATATACAACAAGCGAAACCCATCGGGTAATCCAATTGGTATAACAAATATTGGCTCAGAGATACCTAAAGAGTTTTCCCTCGGGCAAAACTATCCTAATCCGTTTAATCCTACAACAAAGATAAGATTTGCATTGCACAATAAATCATTTATAAACCTTGTGATATATGATGGGCTTGGCAAAGAAGTTGAAACAATAGTGAATGAACAATTAAACGCGGGAAGTTATGAAGCTGACTGGAACGCATCAAATTTTCCAAGTGGAGTTTATTTTTATCGACTAACCACAGGTGATTTCAGCAAGACCAATAAAATGCTGCTCATAAAATAATGACAGGCATTTATGTGTGGTTCAGTTAACACAGAGATTATTGTAAAACAAAACAATTAAACAAAAATAAAATGAAAACAATTTTTGTTAGCATACTGTTAGTGTTATTCATTACTTCGGCAGATGTTTATTCACAGACAAAAGGAAGAGATATTTCTTATTCCGCCGGACATGACTCGCTCCTTTTTGACGGGGAAAGCAATTCACGCGCAGAAACTTTTTACAGCATCTCGGGCAATGATTGTGAATTCCGTGTAACCTATGTAAAAGGAACCGCTACCGGAAAAATAAAAAAAATGCAGATATTTGATGTCTGTGGCGTGAGAAAAGATACCATTTATGAATATGTAAATGGAGCGATAGAAAAGTATTCTGTCATAAAGGGCGGCGAAATGGTAAAAATTGGACCTGAAAGCACAGCAAAAATAGAACTCCCGGATGGTTCGGAAATTGTACTTGGACCTAATACAAATTATACACTGCCCACAAGCGCTTGTGATTTAATGAACAATAGTTCTCTGGTAATGGGAAGTCTCTGGGTAAAATTAAAGAGGTTGATAGGTGGCGGAAAGTTTGAAGTAGCAACGGAGAGAATGGTGAATGGCGTCAGGGGGACAGAATTTACAGTAGAAATAATTGAAGAGAATGGGATTAGATATGATGTTACAAAAGTTTACGAAGGTTCTGTTGAAGTAACACTCGTTGGAACAGGAAATATAAACAGCATTGATGAAGCTGCAAAAGAATTGGATAAGCTGCAAGAAGACTACGAGAACGGGAAAGTAACAATGGAAGAATATATGAAAAAAACACAGGAATATTTAGCTGTAATGCAGGGTAAAGCTGTAGATATGAGGAAGTCAGTAATGGTAGAACCGGGATTCCTTGTAAAAACTGATGGTAAAGTATTAGGCGATCCTGTGGAATTCAATACTTCAGAAGATACATGGTTTAAAACAAATGAATAGAAGATACATAACTATCAGTTAACGCAAAACAGAACTCTCGAAGCTTTTTACTGCTGATGAGGGCAATAAATGCTTTGTCACAAAAAACCCGGGATTGTTGAGTCGCCCGGTGATGGTGATCAGGACCCCTGATGAATTGACAGGAATACCAACATCCGCGGAAAAAATTTTCTTTTTGTCTTCGCAGAGTCACCGGTGCGTTTTTTGTCTTCGCAGAGTCACCGGTGCGTTTCCGGGACTCTGCGAGAAAGATTTCCGCCGTCTTTGGTGGCACTCCTGCCTGCAGCATGGAGTACCATGTTTGTGTTGATGACATTTGGAATTACCTGCATGCGGAAACCTCCACAATGCAATCCGCCGGAGTCCCGAAGAGCGCGGAGACTCCAGCGTAGGCGATTAAGCTATTTTTAATTTCTAATTTTTAATTGCTCCTCTCAAACTCACGGTGTAATCACGCTCACAAAGTTCGCCGCATTGTTATCCGCTATCGAAAAGTCAGTTCCGTCAACGAAGTCATCGCCATTTAGATCAGTCACAACATAGCCGCTTACAAAGCTCTGCGCGTCGTTGTAAATCGTGCTCATATCAGTTGCATCAACCGTTCCATCCTGATCCACATCGCCTGAGTAAATTGCAAAACGCAGAGGAGATGAATCAATCTGTTTCATGTTATTGCCAAATGCTTTTGACTGTGCATCTGCAAAATTATATGTCGATTGATTTGTAAGCTGCGAGAAATTTATTACTGTTGCCGACCAGGTTTCCAGTGAATTCCGATGCTTGAGAACAAGGAAGTAGCTTGTCATCGGCTGTGCTTTGGTAAAGGATGGCAGGGCTGTTCCGGAACTGTTCAGTAAAGCTTTGGCAGAATCGATGGTTGTGGTTCCGTCAGTCAATTTTAAATAGTATGTCATCGTATCGCCTGTCATGATATTAGTTGACGGATTGTACATAGCTTCAATGAGAGATGTGCATTCGAGTGTGAACAGATTTGAAGTGCTGTTATTGAATCTCAAACCCCATGCTGAAACGAATCCGGTATCGCTACCCGCTTCATCATTTATTGTAAGAACCCATTTCCCTTTCTGATTGATGCCGCCAAATGCCACATCAAAGTCAACTTCCGGTTTGATCCTCGGACCAAAGTTTATGTATCTGTTGCTTATCAGTGAACTGTCTGCATCTGAATCAAAAACAGTAACTATGTTCGATGCAAATGTTGCAAGCTGAGTGTTGTTGAAAAAATCTACCGTTGTACCTGCCGGACTCTTAAGTGAGAGTTTAATGTTATTCTCAGCATTGTGATTCAGCGCGATGAACAGATCAAGGTCGGAGATGGATTGGGCGTTGAGAATCTCGATAGTGTCGCGGACAATGCCGGTTGTTCCAGTAGAAGGAACTCTCTTGTTGGTCAAATTCAACTGATAGCCGTTCTGAAAATTAACTGTTGCAAGACTGTTGATAGGTGACTGAACAAATCCGGATGAAAAAGCCCCGTTAAAAGTAAATGATGCACCTCCCCTCATATATAGTCTCGAACCTTCATTCGTATTCGGCAGCAAAGATGCATCAAGGCTGTAAACAACATTTGTATAACTGTCATTGTCATTTGATTCATTCAAAGAAGTAAATATCTGACTGTTTATTTCACCAATTGATTTCTTTGTCTTTGATATTCTTACTTCATCCATAAAACCTACAAAAACCGGAGACGCCGCGAACACAGGGAAATACAGTGAATCACTTCCGTCAATAATGTTTCCCGGTGTAATGTTTCCCGTTGTACCGCGTTTGCCGTTTACAAAGAACTCATAACCTCCTGTTGCGCCAAAGTAAGTGAAAGCAACGTGCGACCATCTCTCTTTCTTGACCGAGTCGTTTGAAACGATAGGGGTACCGTTGATCATGGCGTTCAATTTTCCCAGTGCCAATTTAAGTCCGTAGTTTGCGCTGTTTACTCCTCCGGGTCCTTTATAGAAGAGGCCGCAATTATCCGACTTTGGAAAGACCCAGAACTCTATTGTAAGCTGGCTTGTCGGACTGATGTCGGCATTGTCAGGCGTTGAGAATACTCCGCTTGCTGTCATGCTGAGGCAGTCATTATATTGATGAATTCCGGAAGGCTTGTTGCTAAGATTGACCGCCGTGACATTTCTAAAAAAGCCGTTGTTGCCGTAACGTGAATGATCCATTGCAGAAAAGAGGCTTCCGTCTCCCGTGTTGTTCTGAAATGTAATGGAAAGTACCAGCCTTCCCGCAAAATCATCTCCGCTTATGCCTAATGAAGACTTCATTAGAGCAGCAATCTGAATAGCATTCAATGCTGTATTCCATACTCTCACTTCATCTATCATTCCCTCAAATTCATTTGACGTACCTGTTGAGCCTATCATTAATGAATCGGTACCTGAATTAGGAAACGAATTTACAATGGTTGATGAAGTATCAAGAATGCCGTTAATATAGATCTTGTAAACACCATTGGTATCAAGTGTTCCTGCAACATGCGTCCACGTGTTTAACGGTATTGGATTTGAAATTCTGCTAATAAGCTTCGAAGAAGTATTTGAAACTATGAAAATTCTGTTCGATAAAATCCTCAAAGCATATCTTCCTGACGAACTGGGACCTTTTGCGATTATTCCCTTTCCCAAAGCAGATGTAACTGATGGATTGATCCATGCTTCAAGAGTAAACGTTCCGGTGATATTGAGACTCGGTGAGTTTGGAACAGCAACATGGCCTTTTGACGTACCGGGAAACCTGCCGGCATGATTCCAGGACATTTGAGCATTCACAATTGAATTGCCGCAGAAGAATAACAAGAAGATAAAAGCTGACAGGGATGTGATGGTTGTTTTCATTGTAATGAATGAATTAATTGTTTGAAAATATTTTGATTTGCCGACCGGTCATCGGCAAGCTCCTTTCAGAAAGAAAGGAGCAATGCTTCCAACCGCCATCATCCCTGATAGGAACTCCTTGTCAAGCACGTTAGATGAGGATGATAGTTATAGATAGTTGTGCAAACTACTCGTAATCATCTTATGTACAAAATCAAAAGTACTTCATTCTTAGTCTGAACAGTTACTGCTGATTGCTTAAAATTTCGGATTTCGAATTGGAATCGCTATTTTTGTTGTAATAAATCAAACTAATATTTAGTCCACTTGAAGCCTTCAGATGAACTGTTCCAACTCGTAAAATCAATGAGCGGAAAGGAGAAACTTTTTTTCAGGAAGAAGTATCTGCAGTTGACCGATGACGCAGACAGTAATTATCTGAAACTGTTTAATGAGATTTCTGTACAAACAGATAAGGAAAAAATTTATGACGAGTCAAAAATAAAATCCGGGAAGTACTCGGGCAAGTTCCTGAAGAATTTGTCCTTTCATAAGAACTATCTGTATAATCTGATCTTGAATTCACTTTCACATAATAACAGGGATCAGAGCGATGTGTTTCTGATAAGAAATCTTATGACACAGGCAGAGATTCTTTCAAAGAGGATGCTATATGATCAGAGTCAGAAATTGTTGCAGAAGGCAAAGAGACTTTCATCCGAAAAAGATCTCTTCAGTATAAAGTATGAAATTTTGAACAAAGAGAGACACTTAATCAAACAGACTGCAACGATGGAGGAATTCTCTGCTCAAAACGATATTTTATTCTCAGAACAATACCGGATTGTTGAGCTTCTCATGAACTCATTGGATTTTTATAAGCTGAATTTTACCGTTGGCACATTTCTTATGAGTTTTGGCTCGGGAAGAGTAAGAGGAAAAGATTCATTGAAGGAATTCGAAGAAATGTTCGATAGTCCCCTATTGAATGATATTGAGCATGCAAAAACATTTCTTACTAAATACATTTTTCACAATATCAAACTTCAGTATCACCTTACAAAGGAAGAATACAAAGATGCACATAAACATGCACATGCTGCAGTTGAGCTTTGTGAATGCAATATGGACAAGCTCCTGACAGCAATGGACAATTACGTTTTTGCCCTTAGCAATCTTCTGAACTGCCAAATTCGCTTGAAGCTCTTCAATGAATTTGATTCAACTGCGGAAGTGATGAAGAAGCTGCCGAAAATTTATCCTGAAAGCATCAGTGAGTATAATAAAGTATTCATTTTCTATTCGCTGTCAGTGTATAAACTTTCTAAGAACATGGAACATTTTGATATAGAGGCACTGAAGATTCAAGACGAGGAAATACAAAGTGAACTTCCTTTATACGAGGAGAGAATAACAAAATACCAGAAGATAATCTTGTACTTTTTTCTCAGCGCATCACATTTTGTCAGAGAGGATTTTGCAAACTGCATACACTGGAACAGCAAGATGTTCAATCTTGAAAAGTCGGATTTATCAGAGGATTATCAATGTTATGCCCGTATAATTCAGCTGATAGCATATTTCGAACTCGGCTATCATGATTCACTTGAGTACGTGCTCAAGTCTGTTTACCATTTTATAAGCAGAAAGAAGAAAGTTTACAAATACGAGAACATAATTCAGAGATATCTGAGAAGAACATTCAGAATCAAGACAGATGCAGAATTGATGGATATGTTTGAGGAAATGAAATTAGAGATAGAAAAACTTCTTGATGACCCGTTTGAAAGAAATGCGCTCGATGCATTCAACATACTTTATTGGCTCGAGAGCAAGATCAGAAAGGTTTCGATGGTTGAAGTGATGACTGCAAAGAAGAATCCGTAATTGCAATAGCTGCTTCACTCTTGTCCGCTTGGAGAGCTAACTCCTGCCCTCGGCTAAAATTTATGGCTGAGTAAATTGATGTTGTTTTACGTCCACGATTGAAATCGTGGACTGAGTGGGTTGATGTTGTTTCAATATCCATAGATGTTTTTACATCCCTATCCGCACGACAATCATGGGCTGAGTTCGTTCATGTCGCTTGTTGCCCACGACTGAAGTCGTGGGCTGTATTTTCTAACCACGACTGAAGTCGTGGGCTGTATTTTCTAACCACGACTGAAGTCGTGGGCTGTATTTTCTAACCACGACTGAAGTCGTGGGCTGAGTGAGATAATCTTGTTAAACTATTTTAAATTTTTAATTTTCAATTTATAATTGCTCTTCATGGCGTGATTGCACTAACAAAATTCGCCGCATTGTTATCCGCGATCGCAAAATCAGTCCCGTCAACGAAGTTGTCTCCCGTAAGATCTGTCACAACATAACCTCCAACGAAGTTCTGCGCGTCATTATCAATTGCGCTGACATCGGTTGCGTCAACCGTTCCATCCTGATTTACATCACCGCTGTAGAAAGCAAAAACATTGTATGGTGAATTGTCAACCTGTATTTCATTATTCCCGTAAGCATAAATTGCGTCAACCGAAAAGGCAATGGACGCATCGCTGTTTACAAAAGATACAGGAGTTGCACTCCAGGTAGCAAGTGCATTTCTGTGTGTAACTTCTACGTAATAGGGAATTCCGTTCTGAACATTCCTGAATAAAAACTGTTGCCCGGTTCCGGGACCGAGGAGAATGTTTTTTGAAGAATCTACTCTTGCGTATGGAGAAGTAGAATTACGCAGATAGACTTTTATTGTATCCGGAATTTCCGTATCCAATACCGGATCATATAGTCCCTGCATTGCCCCGAATAGAAAGAGATTTTTTCTGTTATCCGGAGGAGATGATAAATATATATATGCTTTACCTCTATTATTATCAAATCCGTAAGCTCCGACAACCACATCTGAATATCCGTCACCGTTTACATCTCCTGCTGTTGAGACTGAATTCCCGAATTCGGAATTGCTTGAATTATCACCTTCTATTTTGATATCTGCAATATTGTCCATTAACGAATTGCCAAAGAATATGTATCCACGCCCTGTGTTATTTTGACCGTAGTGGCGTGCTCCGACGATAACATCATCGTATCCGTCATCATTTACATCACCGGCTTCCGACACTGAATAACCAAATTCATTAGAAGTTGCTTCGCCTGTCATAGTAACATCAGCAATATTGTTCATTGCTACTCCTCCTAAATAAATGGATGCTCTTCCAATGCTGGCGGAATACTGGAAATCACCAATAATTACATCGGAATATCCGTCACCGTTCACATCACCCGCCGAAGATGCGGATACACTGGGAATATCACCTGTTACTCCAATTGTAATAGTTACGTCTGCAGTATTATTCATTGATGCTCCTCCGAAATATATATATGCTCTGCCAAGGCCTTGCACATAACCGGCGGCGCCAACTATGACATCTGAATAACCATCTCCGTTCACATCGCCGGCTGAAGAGACTGGATTGCCGAAATAATCCTCTATTGCCTCACCTGTCATTATCACGTCTGAAATACTATTCATGTTGGCATCTCCATAGAATATGTAAGCTCTTCCTATTCCGATATTGTAGCCCAAATCTCCAACTATCACATCATCATATCCGTCGCCATTAACATCACCGGCTAAAGAGACTGATCCGCCGAAAAAATCACCTGCCACTTCACCGGTCAAAACTACATCTGCAACATTATTCATTGAAACACCTCCGTAGAATATATAAGCTTTAGATGTACCAGGTTCACCGACAATAACGTCGTCATATTCATCACCATTAACATCTCCTGCGGATGAGACTGAATACCCGAACGAAGCATTTGGCGTTGTACCGGACAGTGTTAGATCCGCTTCAGAATTCATGATTTCGCCTCCGTAAAATATGTATGCCTTTCTTGTTGAACTTGGAGGATAAGAAGCTCCTATGATTACATCATCAAAACCGTCATTGTTCAAATCTCCTGCGTTTGAAACTGATCGACCGAAATAATTTGCAGCAGCTTCACCTATCATTACTACATCCGGAATATCTTCACCTCTCATTGTATTTGTGTATACATACGCCCTTCCGGTATTTGAATTAAATCCATAAGCTCCCACAATCATATCCGCAAATCCGTCACCGTTTACATCACCTCCTCCGGATACTGAATACCCGAAATAATTCAGTGTTTCTTCTCCTGTCATAAAAATATCAACTGCGCTATTCATGCTTGTTCCTCCGTAGTATAAGTAAGCTCTTCCTTGTGAAGCACTGAAGCCATAAGCTCCGACATAAACATCTGCAAATCCATCACCATTAACATCGCCGGCATCTGATACTGAATACCCAAATGAATTGTTAGCAGCTTCGCCGGTCATTGTTACATCAGCTGCACCGTCCATTAATGCACCCCCGTAAAAAATGTAAGCTCTTCCGGTTAAAGAATTGTATCCATAAGCTCCTACAATCACATCCGAATATCCGTCATCATTTACATCACCGGCATTTGAAACTGAAGCTCCGAAAAAATCAGCAATCGCTCCACCAAACATTGAGACATCAGCAACATTATTCATTGAAACTCCTCCGAAATAAATATATGCTCTTCCGATACCGTTAAACCCGTATGCTCCGCAAATCACATCGTGATATCCGTCGCCGTTTACATCGCCTGCTCCCGAAACCGAATATCCGAAATTATCATTTGTATTTTCTCCTGTCATAGTGACATCAGCAATATTATTCATTGATGAACCTCCGAAATAAATGTATGCCTTACCTGTATACGCACTTGCAGCATAGGCACCGACTATCACATCTGAAAACCCGTCATTATTAACATCGCCTGCTCCGGAAACTGATCTTCCGAATTCATTATTTGTAAATACACCTGTCATAATTACATCTGCAACATTGTTCATGGATGCTCCTCCGTAATAAACGTAAGCTCTTCCGGTAAAGGAATTGTATCCATAAGCTCCGATTATCACATCATCATAACCGTCGCCATTTACATCTCCTGCATTTGAGACTGATATTCCGAAAAAATTATTGACTGCTTCACCGGTTAGAATTAAGTCAGCTGCAGAATTAATAACTGTGCCTCCGTGATAAATATAAGCTCTACCGGAATTTGTACCGCCGCCGCCATTACCATTAGGATCTCCGATTATAACATCATCAAACCCGTCGCCGTTTACATCTCCTGCATTAGAAACGGATTTTCCATAATTAACTCCTATCAAATCTCCATCGAAAGTATTCTGCTGTAATGCATCTCCTTCAGGATCTTCTTCCTGAATGATTCGATTTCCTCTTTCATCTGTGAGACTGTTCAGCCACTCCTGTGTCACTCCATCAGGAAGAGAATCGGAGTTTGATTGTTTGGGCATCTCTGTATTTGCAGGACTTTGAATTTCTTCTGACTTGTGCCAGTTGGCTTGCGACGCTGACGAGATGAAGAGTGCCATTACAAATACTGTGACAAAGTTAAAACAGTAGTGGTAGTTTTTCATGTTTGAGTTGACAGTTTTGTTTTGAAAGATCGATTCTTGAGAGCAATTAGAAATTGAAAATTGACAATTGCGTGTTGCGAACTTTTGTACAGATTCATATCAGGTGAGGTATGCTTCATTGTATACCCTCACCTCACCCCAACCCTCTCCCTAAAGTGAGGGTGAATCTTTCTTAACTCTTTATTTGAATAATTGCTCTTTCAAAAAACTTAATTCGTGCATTCGTGGCATAATGTCTTAGTAGTTTTGCACACATACATTCCGCCGGAGTCCCGAAGAGCGCGGAGACTCCAGCGTGGGCGGAATTACGAATTAGGAATTACGTATCGCATTAATTCTCAAATGTTTTCAATTTTCAATTTCTAATTGCTCTTCATGGCGTGATTGCACTAACAAAATTCGCCGCATTGTTATCCGCGATCGCAAAATCAGTCCCGTCAACGAAGTTGTCTCCCGTAAGATCTGTCACAACATAACCTCCAACGAAGTTCTGCGCGTCATTATCAATTGCGCTGACATCGGTTGCGTCAACCGTTCCATCCTGATTTACATCACCGCTGTAGAAAGCAAAAACATTGTATGGTGAATTGTCAACCTGTATCTCATTATTGCCGTAAGCATAGATCGCATCAACTGAAAAAGCTATTGATGCTGCATCACTGACAAAGGTTACCGGGTCAGCACTCCATGTTTCTAAAGCATTGCGGTGCTTAACTTCGATGTAGTACGGAACATTGTTCTGAGCATTGTAAAATGTGAAGTCCTGTCCTGTTCCGGGACCATACAACTCTTTTCTTGATGAATCAACTTTTGCAAAAGGTGAAACAGAGTTTCTCAGGTAAACAGTTACAGTATCGTAGATCATTGTATTTGAAGAAGCATCATACAATCCCTGAATTGCTCCGAACAGAAATAGAGTTTTTGCAGTAACCGGACTTTGTACAGTTGCAACAGGGCTGTAGTTATTGTGAATGTCCTGTGCGACAATGAAGTAATAATACAATCCGCTTAGAGGTGTTGTATCCAAATAAGTGGAGTCAGTCACATTCGACAACGGTGTTTCAGTATATGGATCAATAGAAGGAGACAGGCTTCTGAACAGAACATAATTCAGCAGATCAGGTGCAGAGTTTCTTTGCCATGTGAGTCTGACATTTGCTGATTCAGTAAATGCATTAAATGGAGAAACTAATGGAGGTGCTATGTTGTCAATACTATATCCGCTCAAAATATTTGAACGCCATAAATTACCTGTGGTATTTGAAACTGCTGTAATACGAAAGTAAAATGTATTAGTGGAGGAATTTCCTGAATCAAGAGGCGTATGAACTTCCGCTGTATAAACAGTATTATGAGTGCCCAATACTGTTGCAACAGATGTCCAGTTATATCCGCTTATATTGGGTGGAGAGCTTCTTTCAATTTGATAATTTACTCCGCCAATTTGACTAAAAGGAACATCAAAAGCACTTCGGGCGAATTTCAAATTTACATAACCACCCTGATCACCCGAAACATCTTTGATTGATATAATATTAGGTTTTACTGAAATTGCCGAGCCGCTATAGACATAAGATCTTCCTGTATTTGAATTATATGTATTAGCGCCGACAATTAAATCTGAATATCCATCTCCGTTCATATCTCCGGCTGATTCGACATCATCTCCAAATTTACTTACTGCCTCGCCTTTCATTATTACGTCATGGGAATTGTTCAATATTTGTCCGCCAAAATAGATGTAAGCTTTTCCAATATTTGAGTTGTTACCACTCGCGCCAACTATTACATCTGAAAACCCGTCTCCGTTAATGTCTCCTGCTGTTGAAACCGATTTTCCAAAGTCATTATTGACTGCCTCGCCGGTCATTGTAACATCCGGTAAATTATCAATTGAAGACCCTCCGAAAAAAATAAACGCTTTACCGACATATGTAGAATATTCGGCTTCACCAACTATTACATCAAAGAAACCATCACCGTTTACATCACCGGCTGATGAAACAGATCTTCCAAAATAGTAGCCTGATCCATCACCATTCATTGTAACATCAGGTGTTGCATCCATTTGCGTTCCGCCAAAGTAAATGTATGCTCTTCCAGTACTGCTATTGAAGTACGGAGCTCCAATAATCACATCGGAATATCCATCACCATTCATATCACCAGCCACAGATACAGAAGTTCCAGAACCGGTGCCTGTTCCCGGACCTGTCAATAAAACATCAGCTACATTGTTTGTCACACTTCCCCCATAATAAATATATGCTCTACCTGTATTTGAATAATCTGATCCTATAATCACATCAGCATATCCGTCTCCGTTTATATCCCCGGCTGAGGAAACTGAATAGCCAAACAAGTCTAACGAAAGTTCACCGGACATTACAACATCCGCCGCATTATCCATAGAATTGCCTCCAAAGTATATATAAGCTCTTCCGATACTTGTGCTGTATCGGTATGCTCCAATTACTACATCAGAATAACCATCTCCATTTACATCCCCGGCTGATGACACTGAATATCCAAACCTGTTATTCGCTGCCTCACCTGTCATTGTAACATCTGCTACATTATCCATTGCCGGACCGCCTAAATAAATATAAGCTCTTCCGGTTTCTCCATTATATCCAAATGCTCCGGCAATCACATCAGAGTAACCGTCCCCATTTACATCTCCGGCAGGAGATGTTGAATATCCAAAAGAATTGGCGGAGGTTTCCCCGGTCATAGTTATTTCCGAAGTAATGAGGTTTTTCATAAAGTAATCATAGAAATAAGCTCTTCCCGTATTTGAACCATATCCATAAGCGCCAACAAGCAGATCGGAGTAACCGTCTCCGTTGACATCGCCTGCTAATGCAACTGAATATCCGAAATTGTTACCCGTTGACTCTCCCGCAATGGTCACATCTGCTGTTGTATCCATTGATGATGCACCAAAATAAATATACGACTTCCCCTGTAAAGAATTAAATCCCTCTGCTCCAATTATTATGTCAGAATATCCGTCTCCGTTTATATCTCCGGCAGATGAAACTGAAATTCCAAATTCATTGGTTGATGATTCTCCGTTCATTGTAATGTCTGAAGTCGAATTCATAGTTGATTCACCATAATAAATATAGACTTTTCCTTTGAATGCATTTCTTCCGTATGCGCCTGCTATTACATCGGAATATCCGTCTCCGTTTATATCACCGGCTGATGAAACAGATGTGCCAAAGTAATTATTTGTTCCTTCACCTGTCATTACTACATCTGATGTATTATCCATCGAACTTCCGCCGAGATAAATATATGCTCTTCCTGTATTTGAACTGTAACCGCTTGCTCCAATGAATACATCGGAGAACCCGTCGGCGTTTACATCACCTGCTGATGAAACTGAAAGTCCGAATAAATTATTAGCTGATTCTCCTGTCATTGTAACATCAGCCGTATTGTTCATTGAAGCTCCGCCGAAATAAATATAGCTCCGACCTGCGTTCGAACTGTAACCGTACGCACCAACAATCACATCCGAATATCCGTCTCCGTTTACATCTCCTGAGGAAGAAACAGAAATTCCGAAGACATTACTTATTGCTTCACCTGTCAATGTTACATCAACGGCATTGTTCATTGATGCTCCTCCATAGTAAATGTAAGCTCTTCCTGTAAATGAACTGTATCCATATCCTCCGACCAATACATCCGAATAACCATCTCCGTTAACGTCTCCGGCAGAAGATACTGAATACCCGAAAAAATTATTTACCGATGCTCCTGTCAGAATTACATCTGCTACCGTATTCATATTTAATCCTCCATAATAGATATAAGCTCTGCCCGTAAAAGAATTATATCCGTATGCTCCGATAATCACATCGTCATATCCGTCGCCATTAACATCTCCTGCACTGCTTACAGAATATCCAAAATTTGAACCTGCAGCAAGCCCGTTAAATATTTTTCTTTGCAACGCATCTCCTTCAGGATCTTCCGGAATCTCACTCGGCACACTACTGTTCTCATTGTTTGAAATTCTGTTTCCGTTTTCATCACGGAGATCATTCAGCCAGTCCTGAGTTACTCCTTTTGGAAGCGAATCGGAGTTTGAGTCTGTGCTATGAGTGTTTGAGTTTTGCTGACTCGGCTGAATGTTAAGATCTGATTCAGATCTTTTCCAATTGGCTTGTGATGCTGATGAGATGAAGAGTACGCAAATAATTAGCGCAAGAAAGTAACATGTGCAGTGAAAAGTTTTCATGTTGAAGTTGACAGTTTAGTTTTTAAAGATCGATTCTTGAGAGCAATTAGAAATTGGAAATTAGAAATTAAGAATTGCGAGCATGTTTGTGTGATATTAGCAAAATTGCACTCGGCATTAGAAATCTGTTCTGGTTACTTGACTTGAAGAATTACTTCTCTTGTGCATATCACTTCAGTCTTGCTTTGATCCCGATAGATCTCCATGATGCATTTAACTGACCGATCGGATCTTCCATCGCTTGATTTAT
>CALEVL010000224.1 GCA_937924675.1 uncultured Ignavibacteria bacterium
ATCTAAACCGTTTGTTCCGGATGGTGACATGCCTAACTTTAAACTGTCATTCGCATTACCGGCATCATTTACTCTAACTGTTTGCTTCCAGGATGTTATGCATCCGGGAAGAACTGTTATGTAATTGGTTTTGGTGATTGAGTTTGAATGCAATGAACTCGAAACCGACAACGAAACATTGTACGTACCCGGCACATCATATCTGATGTTAGTTGGATTCTGAACAGTGGATGATGAAGGAGTTGCACCTGTGAAAGTCCAGCTCCAGCTATTGGGTGAAGAGGAGCCGTAAGTTGAATCGAAGAAATTTACGGTCTGTCCTTGCGTGATTGCTCGTGTATTGGAGTAGAAGTTAGCAATGATTCCTTGAAAGCCAGGGAATGGATTACTGTTTATTGAAATTGTATGTGTTGCCGGTGTAGAAATGTCAGTGTTTGTCGTACCGACATAAGCAAAGATTTTCGTAAACGGATTAGGCAAGGCATTTCGCCACACTAGATTTAGTGGTCCTTGAGCAAAGCCAGGAGCTGTTGTTTGAAGTCTGACTCTTACGATTTTAACAGGAACACCTGCCGGCATTGCGAAGCCACTTCCTGCTCCTGGAAATGTGTTAACTGCCCATCTGAGCTGTGCGGGCACTGTCGTTGTATACACAACAGGGCTCCTCGGCTGCATACTGGTTGGAAGATCTGAGGCAACATTTGACATTGTAACTGTGCCTCCATTCGCAATTCCTGCAATATTTGCATCAAAGAAGAACTGACCACCGGCATACTCATAATTTGGAGCAACTCCGGAATTAGTCCAAGTCATATCAATGTCAAATTCAACTGAATTGATAATATTTGGATGCGGTGTTAGATCATTTACATCCAGCGTATAAGTCGGATTCTGCCCGTAAACATTGCTAAGCCCTATAACTATCAAAAACGCCGCGAACAATAGTCTGTAAATATTTTTCATTTCTTTTCCCTTTAAAATTGTATGAATATTTCTTCATAGACTCTTAGCATATCCGAAGCAATGTCCGGATATGCCAAGGTCATTTACAACTACTTGAGTATTATCATCTTCTTCAAATCAGAAAACTTTTCCGTCTTGAGTCGATAGAAATAAACTCCCGATGCGACATCCGATGCATCAAATCTCATTTCATAATATCCTGCCGCCTGGAAAGTGTTTACAAGCGTACTGATCTCTCTTCCGAGAATATCATATATCACAAGATTAACCGAACCTGCTTCGGGAATCTGATACTTGATGGTCGTAACGGGATTGAACGGATTCGGATAGTTCTGACTGAGATCATATGTCTTCGGTATAAGATTCTCTTCAATGAGTACGAAGTTATCAAAATTTTCATTGATGACAATCTCAACGCCCTCTTCGAGTTCTCTGTTTATAAAAGCGCCGTTGACACCATCCGTTAGTCTGAGCTTCATTCCGCTGAGATTAAATGCTTTGATCTTCAGAGGATGAGTTGCCGAGTTCAGCTTTATCTGATGATTCTGACCAAATGCTTCAACGGAAGCATCACTGCCGAATCTTACATCAAAAATTCCTGACGGCGGAACAGGCGGCAGATCAAATGAAGAAGTAATTGAGTTTGCATTTGCAAGGTACAAGCTTGACTTGTTGCCTGCATTGTCTGCTATCTCAATTCTTGTCCAGCTATTCGGATCATCAGCAAGTACTGGAGAATTCTCAGGATTGCTGGTAATGCTCCTTGTCAATGTTCCAGCCGCTGAAGTTCTTACCCAATAGCCCTTTCCGGTCTTCAGCGTATCGGCAGTCACATATCCGTAATTGAATCCATAGTACGGAGATATAATTATTCCCGGTGGATTAGATACCAGCCTGTTTACCGGAATGTTCTCATCAAACGGTCCGATCATATTCCAGCCCTGCGCAACATTAATTACTGTAGAGGTCGGTTGAATTCCATAGATCGGATAAGTACCCGCATTCTCAAACTGAATCCAGTAGCCTTTTCCGTTTACCAGATTAGTAGCAGTTATATATCCATTGTCAAAAGTATAAGCCGGCAGATAGCATCCCGGGAAAAGCGAAGTAACATGCATGTTCTCTGTAAGCAGTGGAACGGACAGCATGTTCCAGAAAGGATTGACGTTGACGGAAACTGTTCTCTTGTTTAGGAATTCAATTCTGAGAGTTGTGAGTCCGGTGTTGGTCAAAACATAACTGCTCTGATTTCTCATATTCACATTGACTATCGTTCCGTTCACCGCATCTTTAAGATTGAAGAAACCGTTTGCAGGAAGCAATGCCGGATTCCATGTGAAAGTGATTGGATAACCTGCAGACGACGATTGGAACTTGATATACCAATTATTGTAGGTTGTCGTGTCACTTCTAAAATCGCGCTTGGAATCATCCGGCGAAGTCAATTGAAATCTGCAATCAAATACTCCTGTTGGCGGTGGTGGCGGCAGAGACTGCTCGCCCAGGCAAGTATCTATTCCCGCAGTGCCCTGAGGAGCAACGCCATAGAACAGACTGTCATTAATATTTCCTGCATCAGAAAGTCTGATCATGCTAATCCAGGTTGGCGCACATGGCAATGGCGTGACTGTTATGTAATTCGTCTTTGTAATTGTATTCGAGTATCCCGACTTTGATGATGTCAGAGTTACAGAATAAATTCCCGGCGTATTATATCTGATGTTAGTTGGATTCTGAGCGGTTGATGATGAAGGCGTACCTCCCGGGAATGTCCAGGCCCAGCTTGTTGGCGAACCCAGTGTCGAATCAAGAAAATTCACAGTCTGTCCGTAGCTGATAGTTCTCACGTTCGAATAGAAGTTTGCATAAATTCCGTTCAGCAATGGATCATTGCCAAAACTTATGATATGATTGCTTGGAGTAGAGATATCAGTGTTCGTTGTTCCCACATAAGCAAAGATCTTTGTGAACGGATTTGGAAGCGAATTTCTCCATGTTAGATTCATTGCCTGCGGTGAAAACTGTGCCGCAGTTGTTTGAACTCTAACTCTCACAATTGTTACAGGTACACCTGCCGGCATTGCAAATCCATTACCTGCTCCGGGGAAAGTATTTACAGCCCACCTTAACTGTGAGATTCCACCACCTGCATTATATACAGTTGGATTCCTTGGTTGCATAGCTGTTGGCAAATCCGACCCTGCATTTGACATAGTTAAAGTTCCACCATTCGCTATGCCGTTATTCATGTCAAAGAAATATTGTCCTCCCGCATATTCAAAATTCGGAGCCACTCCGGAATTAGTCCATGTCATGTCAATATCCCATTCGATCAGATTAACCACACTTGGCAGTGGAGTTCTGTTGGTGCTGTTCAAGATGTATGTCGGATTTTGCGCCTGTGCTGATGTTAGTGTAAACAGGTAAAATAATATTGCAGCAATTAAAGCGGTAATCTTTTTCATAATGCTTTTAGATTTAAATTAGAACTAGTAATTATTTTGCTTTCAAACTCTTGAGCACCAGCATTGAGGCAGTGCTCTATACCTGAGAATCAAAAAGAATTCCCGAACGCCATTTTAAAATGAGTGTGACTGAATCAGAAAATGAAATGGAAAGGTATTGCTTCCATAGAAATGGTAAATAATAAAAGGCGTAATTAACTCTCATATTCTGAATCCTTTATTTTGGGAATGTGATTCTATTCCTTGATCGAAAGTCAACTGATTCACGTACAGTAATTACATCAGTTAAATTCTCGATATATATCTTTTCACAAAGTATAACTCAAAACTTGTGCCATCAAATTGTGCGGAATCTGACGCTTTCTTTATATCATTTTAAATGCTGTCCATAAATGCGACACTTCCAAAGGAATTTCTCCACATAAACTAAAGCAATCCATTATAACCAAATCAGATAATGAAATTTACAAGAGCCAAAAAACAAAACCATTCCTTGTAACAGAATTTCTCGACAGCAACCGCTAAATTTAGATGCATACAAATATGTATCAAAAATTCTAACTGAACAATGACTTTTGTCAGTGTTTTTCGAGAAAAATTTTAGTGTCAACGGAAGAGTTAACTAGTCAATGTGAGCAAAGGACTCGAGCGCATCCAATGATCTTGACTCTGAAGTGTAGATTATTTTGGTGCCCTTCTTGTTCCACCTGCCTCCGGACAAAGAAGCACCTATGCCATCAAGCGAACTGGAGTATTTCATTTTACTGAGTCTGTAAAAGATCACTGCAAAGGGAGGTGAAGAGCTTGCCAAGGAACTCCCTCCCCTTGGTAAAGGGGGGTGTAATTGAGCATCAGTAGTTCCGGAGACACTAAATACAACTCTCTTAATTCTATTTTCTTAATATGCATTCTTCGCGGCGCTCGGAATGACAAATGGGGTTTGTGATTTGAGTGTCGTCGCACAATGCAGAACA
>CALEVL010000225.1 GCA_937924675.1 uncultured Ignavibacteria bacterium
TGAGAAATCTTCAAACAGAACAGGTGGAGGATCCTCTGTTCCCACTCTTACATTATCAACATACAGCAGGTTTCCGCAATTCTCAATTGCCTGAAGAAGGATTCCGGTAGCATTGACAGGCAAATCAACGGAGATTGTTTTCCACTGTGTACTGTCAGGCAGGAACGGTGGATAAGACGGAGGTGCACTCTTCAGAGAGTCACCGGAAATTTGTGTAAGAAAAATATAAGAAGAACTTACACTGTCATAGTAATAAATGTCCAGATCATCATAATAGTAATTCAGTGAATCGCCATTTGGCGCATAGGCAACATCAAAAATTAGCTTGTCCCCGGCAACAGTAGGCGAAAAGAAAGCGGAAGAGATTGTGTTGCTGAAGTAGTAACAATCACCATTGTCATAAGAAGCAGAATAATTTCCAATGCCGTTTGCGCTGGTATTCGCCTGCTGCCATACAGTTAATCCTCCGTTCACATACCATCCGGCAGGAGGAAAAGTAACGGATTCAAAGTCTTCGTAAAGTTTCCACGCCTGATTGTTGTCAGCCACTTTCGGACCCGCGTTCTTATTTCTGCCTGTTTGACTTATTACGCGAACCGGATCGAACACATTGCGCGAAGCTTCTTTTACGTTCAAGCTTTTGTCTCCGTTTTGAGACCTAAGCATGACATCCTGGGCTTGGGACTTACCTGCAAAGAGCAACAAGGCCAGCAATGCGATGCAGATGATTGGATTGATTGATTTCATATTTTTATGTTTTGATGTTAGTTTCATTTTCATTTTTACTCTCACAAAACTAATCTCAAAAACCAACTGAGGCAAAGATTTGTTTGCCTTATTTTAAACAGGCATCAACACCATGGTCTTTCAAAAAGCTCGAATATTGAATTTAAACTGCATCTTTTTATCACTATTGTGAAAAAACTCTAAACAAATAAGTTTTGAAAAACTCTACAACTATATCACTACTTAAGCTGATTAAGCCTGATGAATGGAAAGATTTCGAGAAGTTTGTTTCATCACCTTTCTTTAATAAGGGAAGGAGTTATGATGGTCTTGTTGAGATAATCGGTAGATTCCGTTTTGATTTTGAGTCGGATGAACTTACAAAGAGAAACGTATATCATCTTCTCTATCCCGGTAAGCATTTTAAGGAGAGTGTAATGAATACTATGCTCTCGGGATTGAATCAACTGTGTGAAGAATTTTTTCTGTATCAGGATTTCAGAAAGAAGCCGGATAGGGAAGCAAGGCTTTTAAGACAATACAGCGAAAGAGGTTACAGGCAAAAGGCGGAGAAGATTTGTACAAGTCTTGAAGAGCAGTTAAGAAACCCTGCCGTGGAGTTGCAGGATTTCTTTGACCGGCAATTAGTTTTTGCATCACTAGGAGATCACTACACAATACTCGACAAGAGAAAGAAGAGATATGAGGTTCTGATGGAATCGTTTGGAAATCTATTCTACTACTTCATTCTGCAATCTTGCATTTTCAGGAAAGAACTGCTGACAGGCATGACTTACATTGAAAAGAATTTCGAGGAGACGATATCCGGAAAACTTCTGAAGGAGATAGATTTTGAAAAGCTGATCTCTATAATTGATAAAGAAGAGCCGGACAGTTCTTCGTTGTTGAGAATCTATCATACCATTGCAAGAGCAGCACAGAATATAAATGACAATGCAATCTATGAAGAATTAAAAGATCTTATTACAAGAAGCATAAAGAAGTTCAGTATAAAAACAGGAAAGAGTCTTCTGCTGAATCTTCAGCTTCTTTGCTCGGTAAAAATTAATGCCGGCATGAATGAATATTTCGATGAACTGTATTTCATTTCCAAGCGTCTCATTGACGGACATTTCTATGATGAAGATGAAACGTGGTTCAGACCGTCACACTTCCGCAACATTGTTAAGGCTGGCTTGAGCAAAGGCGAGATTGAATATGTGGAGAAGTTTGTATCGGATTATTCATCACGACTTGAACCGGAACTGCGGAAACCTTTGATGGTCTATAGCAAGGCAGAGATTGCATTTGCAAAGAAGAAGTTCGATGAAGCTCTTCACTATCTTAACAAGACGGAGTTTGAGAATCTTATCTTCAAGCTTGATGCGAAGAGGCTTACCGCTATGATCTA
>CALEVL010000226.1 GCA_937924675.1 uncultured Ignavibacteria bacterium
TAGAAATTCTTATTAACTTAAATTAAAGGAGTTCAAGTATGAAACGCTTACTTACTCTGTCGCTGATGCTGGTAGCGTTGGCGGCTGTTATGGTTCTTACAGGTTTAACAAGTAGTAAAGAGAACACAAGTCCCGGCGACCTTCCTTCGTGGTCGGTTACAGTTCATTATGAATTTGGCACCGGGCTAGTGCAGGGTGCTTCTGTTTATATCAGACAAAATGGAAATAATCTATTTGGTAGCCCTAATACTACTGATGTCAACGGATTTACATGGTTCGGCAACGGCGGCAACAGCTTTCCTGACGGTACTTACGAAGTAAGAGCGGAGAAATTTGGTTTCGGTCCGGGAACTACAACAGTAGTTATATCCGGAGGTTCGCCTGCCAATCCTGTAACCCACGTGAATCTAGGCACACCGGAATAAATTATCTATGTCTGAAGGGCAGGGTTCAATTTCTGAATTCTGCCCGAGTGTTATGAATACACAGGTCTGTTTCTTGATCTTATTTAGTTTGGCTCTAATGTTCTCCGAATGTCAGAAAACGGCGAAAAAAGTCGAGATTCCAGAAAGCGTTTTCAGGCTGGAAGATTTTTACTTTTCCGATTCTCTTACCGGATGGACGCTGAGAGGCGTTGATCCTGTCAAGAAAATATATAAGACGGCGGACGGATGCAAGAGCTGGTCAGTAGTCTATGAAAGCGAAAGATATATATTAAGATCAATTTGTTTTTTAAGCAACTTGCACGGTTTTGTGGGAACATTGGATTCAAGCCTCTTGCTTGAAACAGAGGACGGAGGTCATACCTGGATTAGTTCGGGACATAAGCTGGCAGGAGTTCCCAAAGGAATCTGCAGTATTCAGACACCCGACTCAAAGAATGTGTTTGCCTGCGGAAAATACTCCGGTCCCGCTCATTTCCTGAGTTCTGATGACAGCGGGTTTACATGGAAGGTCAGTGACCTGAGACTTCATTTATCATCTGCTGTTGACTGCTATTTCTTTTACAAGAATAACGGAATTATAACAGGCGGATTGTGGGACAGCAATTACTTTGATTCAAGACCGGCAGTGATTCTAACTACCAACGGTGGAGTAAACTGGAAGAGAGTTTATGAGGGCGTTGCAGGAAGCGAGATAGCATGGAAGATATCTTTTACGGATTCAAGAACAGGCTATGTGTCAATTCAGGCGTTGAACAACCCGACAGACACATTTAGCTTCCTGAAAACAACAGATTCAGGAAGGACATGGTTACTTAGGAAATCACAAATCGGTGAAAGAGGTTTTGAAGCGCAGGGAATCTGCTTTAACAGCGAGATGACAGGATTTGTGGGAGGACTAAACAGATATTCAAAGACTTCAGAAGGTCATTTACAAATTACCACCAACGGAGGACTCACATGGACACAAGACACACTATACAAGAACGTAAACAGGATAAGAAGGATCGGAAACAAAGTCTTTGCTTCAGGAAAGGGATTATACAAAATACCGGTGAAATGAAGATTGCAATTCTCTTCCTCCTCATATTTATGATTCAATCCAAAGTGTCTTTAAGCCAAAGCTCACCGGTACTTTTGCACGGGTTTCCGGTAATTCTTGACAGTGTTGATTTCACTTATAATAACGGCCCGATTATCGCTGACTTTGATTCAAACGGAAGGAATGAAATATTTGTGGGAGTGAATACTTTTTCTTTAATTGGAAAAGTATTTCTTATGACAGAAAATGGAGTACACAAAAATGGTTTCCCAAGAACCGTCAGCTGTGTTTCAAGCTACATAAATATTGCGGCAGGCGATATTGATTTAGACGGAAATCTCGACCTTGTTGTGAAGTCAGATTCCCTTTATGTATTCGATCACATTGGAAATCAGATCTCAGGGTTTCCAGTTTATCTTGCATTTTCAACCAATTCATTGTTGGACATATTAGCACTCTATGACCTTGATAATGATGGAACAATTGAAATTCTTTCAGCCCGCGGAAACACACTTTATGTTGTAAACCGGAATGGGCAAATCAGAACAGGATGGCCTGTAAGTTTTAATCAGGGTGGTTCTACTTTCCTTTCATACTTCTCAATTGGGGATATGAATAATGACGGTATGGCTGAGATAATCTTACCCTCTACAAATAACCTAACTACTCCGAATCTGGATTCAAGTAAGATTTATATCTTGCAAGAGGACGGGTCAGAATATCCTTCTTCACCCATAATTTCTGATTCAGGATACTATTATGATTTTTGGAATTATGCGATCATACATAGAGAGCACGAAAATGTTGTATTCTCCATACTCTCTAATGTGCCCAAATTTGGAATGCCGGGATTCAATAACTTCAAAACAAGATTCAGAACTTATGACGGTTCGGGAACACTGTTGCTCAACCGTACTTATGTAAACTATTACAGAAATGAAAGTCTGACCCTTGGCAAAACGAACAGTAATGAAAACTACTATTTGTTTGGGGATCTCTTTTTTACAAATGCAATTCGTTCTGATGGATCCGTGTTTCAAGGTTATCCGGTTTTTGTTGGCGGGGATCAGCTTAGAAATCACAATACAGGTAAAATGTTTGGTACCCCTTGCTTTGTCTCTACAGAATCGCAAGATACAATCGGGGGAAACGGGTTAAGGGGATATGTAAGATTTCACTCGACTATTACCGGTAAGCAGATCGGAGAAGACATGAGGCCTCTTGGAGTTCCCGGCACTGCTCCAAACCTTACCGACCTGAACAAAGACGGACAGCTTGATGTAATAGTGACCACGAACGGAGTTATAAACGGCGGTGACGGTTGCGCAATATATGCATATTCGATCCCCGGTGTTCCATATAAAAGGGAAGATTTCCCATGGCCGATGTGGGGACACGACCGTTATCGTACAAATCAATATGGCTTCATCCCGCCTGATGAGCCGGTCGGTATTCAACCTATAAATACAAATGTCCCGGCAGCATTCAACC
>CALEVL010000227.1 GCA_937924675.1 uncultured Ignavibacteria bacterium
TTCCGTTATTGAATCTCGAACCGGTGATGATCTTCTTGTTTCTTGCAAAGCATTTATCGCTGTTCTGAATTCTGATGATCGTATCTGCTCCGGAGAATGTGCAGTTCTTGATTGTGTCAAGTCCGGTATTAGTCAGCGTAATTCCTTTCCACGACGTAGCTCCGCTTGCAAGCTCGAACCTTGTGTTGTTGAGATTAACACTGCCACCGTTAAGTTCGATTGATGAGTTATTTCCGACAGTAAGAATTTTGGAATCACCAGGTCCAGCACTATTGAACTTTGATTGCAGGGTAAGAAAAATCTTCGAGTCATTTCCCATTCTAAAGTCAATATTCTCAAGTATTTTTAGCGTACTATTTGCAAAAACTAGTTCTTCTTGATTGCGGAGTTCTGCGTTGTTTTTGTCAATATTCAGATTCATAAATATTACATTTGCGTTGATATGCTTTGTTCCACCAAAATCCGTTGCTTTTAGCGGAAGAGACATTGTATTAGAACTGTCAGCGTCAATTCCGAACTGACCTCTGCTAGGACTCCCAGGATACTTTGGATCATATCCAAATCCCGGAAGATACTTGCCGACTTGGTGCCAAATTTTTATGGTTTTGCTTTGTATTCTAGCATCATAAATACTCAATGGCAGTCCACCATCCTTAAATTGAAATTCAAGTTCATAAACTCCTCCGAATTCTGACAAAATAAACATGAGGTCATTAGTAAATCCACCGCCATATGTATAATTTGCATCCCTGTAATCAATGCTGCAGTATTCAACTATTTGCCCATTATTTGACATGGCAAGTTCAAGCTTCCACAATCCATAGCCAAAGCCTCCAACTATGTGTGTAGTGTCATTATTGTAGTAGTCACCATCATCGAAGTCAAGAACCACATAACCTCCAGGGTTGATATCAGTTTTTCCACCCACAATTGCTGGAGGATTCATTTTCCAGAATTTCCCACCTGAATTTCTCCTGCTGGGGTAAAATGAGTACTTATAATTGTTCCCTTCACCGGCATACGTGCCGTTGAATACTGAGGAAATTGGGTACATGGCAAAGCTAATTGTGTCACTTGTTTCGTTTATAACCAGAATCTCTGCTTGGCCTATATTTTGGGAATAGACCAATTTGGCGATGCAAAGTACTATTGCAAAACCATTGAATATTTTCTTCATAGTAACAATTCATTTAATGATTAGTATTTTTTTTGTAAATGTTTCCTTCTCGTTGTGAGCTACAAGGAAATATGTGCCTGAATTCAGATCTTCCGTACTAAATTTATAAATATAAAAGTTCGGCAATAGAAATCTATTTTCTATCTCCCTAACTGTTTGCCCAAGAATATTCATTAGTATTATTCTCGTCTTTGATCCTGTTTTGATTCTATATCTTACAACCAATGAAGAATTAGACGGGTTTGGATATGTGTAAAGTTGAATTAAATTGTTTGAGGACACTTCTGTAGTGTTGAATGCAATTGTTGTAATATCACCATATCGGTTGGTCTTAACCACAAGAGCATCAGGGAAGTTTTGATCTGTTACGCGGAAATCTCCAGCTATAATCAATCCACCGTCATTGCACAGATTAATACTGTTGTATCTTACAAGATTTAATATATCGTAGTTTTGATACTTGAATGTTCTAATCTGACCAAGTGTATCGAAAATAGCTATCTTATTGTAAGAGTAATTGCTGCCTCCTACCATGGCAATATTTCCATCAAAAGTCTTGCTTAATCCATAACCAAAGACCCGAACTGAATCATGAAGAGTATTTTTCCAACGTAAAATACCCAGACTATCTATGCACTGAAAATAGTTGAATCCAGCAGAAACAATATTCCCGTTCCCAAGACCAAGAATTGAATACAAGTAGGATACAGAGTCATACTGTTGAAGCCATATACTCCTTCCCTCCAAGTCAGTCTTTACAATAATACCTTTTCCGTTGCTTCTCCCGGAAAAATACAAGTGTACTCCTTCTTGAAGCACTCTTTTACCGGCATTAATTGGTAGATGTAAAAATGCGTTGTTCAGAAAACTCTTCGACCACAGCATTACTCCGGAAGTGTCAATGTTTGTAAGAGAAGCGGTAAAATAGTTTGCATTAGAATTGAACGTCTCCCCCAGCAAAATTATGCTACGATCGTCATCTGCAATCAGAAGATCGAGAAAAGTATCTATTGAGTCTCCGAACTTCTGAGCCCAGATCAGATTCCCCTCACTGTCAATTTTCATTAAAGTCGCTTTGTCCCAAGTTGAAGCCAGATAAATGTTACCACTTTCATCCTCAACTCCCGAATAAGAGTAATTTGAGTGCAGAGAATCTCCGTAAGTTCTTTGCCATATCACAGAGCCAAAACTGTTTAACTTCAATATGAATGTTTGCGGAATTTGGACTCCAGTAAATTTATGCGTCACCTTTTTTTCACCAATAACTAAGTAACTGCCATCTATAGATTGTTTGGAGCACCAAGCGAAATCTTCTCTTGAACCGCCAAAAGTTCTTTTCCAGCTTAACTCTTGGGATGAAGAATTTGAGTATTGAATCATCATCAAAACAATGAACAGAGAAAAGAGAAAACTAATATAGTTACTTCTCATTGTTTTTGATTTCATCAACTCTTTATTCCTATTTCCAGGAATAAGATCTGGTTTTCTATATGGATAATTCACAATTCTTGATTTTCTGGTTTCATTTCAATAACATTACAGGTGATGTTCAGATTGAACATCGGTGACGGAGATTCTTCCTCATCACAAAATATGTTTTCATCATTCGGATGTACAGAATTGGAAACCGTAAGAAGATAATGAGAGCTGTTGTTTGTGGCAAACGTATCATTGCTTATCAATGCCCTGAAGACATTTGCAAGCCTTACGATTCCGTTATTGAATCTCGAACCGGTGATGATCTTCTTGTTTCTTGCAAAGCATTTGTCGCTGTTCTGAATTCTGATGATCGTATCTGCTCCGGAGAATGTGCAGTTCTTAATTGTGTCAAGTCCGGTATT
>CALEVL010000228.1 GCA_937924675.1 uncultured Ignavibacteria bacterium
TAGGCGAAGGCTCATTAGCAATAAGATTTGTGAGAAAGTATTTGCAGGAAATGTAGCTTGCACTGACTTCTAAACGGAACATTTGTGTGAGTTTGAATTTCTGCATGTCCTTTTCTGCTTCAACCAGATAGAAATTCTGTTGCCAATCCTAACTAAAGACAACTTTCAATCAGCACGAAATCAACCTTTACAAATTTGGAGAGTGAAATGATTTTGATTAGAACTTAAAAGAATTTTGAATGAATATAGACCAATACATACAAAGTGTCATCAAGCGATATGAACTCGGTAATGCGACTGAGCATTCTTTTCGAGGCGACCTTCAACAGCTTATTGAAAGTATAGCTCCTGAAATACGAGCGACCAACGAGCCAAAAAGACAATCCTGTGGAGCACCTGATTATATTCTTACCAAAAAGGATATTCCAATAGGATTCATAGAAGCAAAGGACATTGGTGACAAAGATCTGGAAGGTGCAAAGAAAACCGGAAACAAAGAACAGTTTGACCGATATAAAGCTTCACTAAGTAATTTGATTTTTACAGACTATCTGGACTTTCACTTGTACCATGACGGACAATTCATTACTAAGATTGCAATTGCTGTTACCTCCCCAAACCCCTCCAAAGGAGGGGCTTTTGCTATTCGACCTTTGCCGGAAAATTTTGCGAGATTCGAAAATCTCATAAAAGATTTTTGCCTACATATTGGGCAAACAATTAAGAGTCCAAAAAAACTTGCTGAAATGATGGCAGGTAAAGCGCGGCTTCTTTCCGAGATAATTGAGAAGGCGTTAACAAGTGACGAGACAAATCAGGAAGACAGTACGCTAAAAGATCAGATGAATGCCTTTAAGCAAATTCTCATTCATGATATTACACCAAAAGGTTTTGCTGATGTCTATGCTCAGACTATTGCATACGGAATGTTTGCAGCCCGACTTCATGATCCAACGCTGCCCACTTTTGGAAGGCACGAAGCCTCTGAATTAATTCCCAGATCAAATCCATTTTTGCGCAAGCTTTTTGGTTACATTGCCGGACCAGACATCGATGATCGTATTAAATGGATAGTTGATAATCTTGCCGAAGTTTTTTTGGCATGTAACGTAAAGGACATTCTGAAGAACTATGGAAAGAGTACTAAGACAGATGATCCTATAATCCATTTTTATGAAACCTTTCTGATTGAATACGACCCAAAACTTCGCAAGGCAAGGGGAGTTTGGTACACACCACAACCCATTGTGAATTTTATTGTGCGAGCCGTTGACGATATACTCAAAACAGAATTTGATATGCCTCAAGGTCTTGCCGATACAAGCAAAACAAAAATAAAAGTAAATGTTCAAGGTAAGCAAGTTGAGAAGGAAGTACACAAAGTTCAAATACTTGACCCTGCCACAGGGACAGGAACTTTCCTTGCCGAAGTGGTAAAACATATACATAAAAATTTTCAAGGACAGCAAGGCATCTGGAGCAATTATGTAGAAACACATTTGTTGACTCGCCTGAACGGGTTCGAATTACTCATGGCAAGTTACGCGATGGCTCATCTGAAATTGGATTTGCTTCTAACAGAAACCGGTTACAATCCAAACAAATCAAATCATATAGGTAAATCCACAAATCTCACTTCACATGGGGAAGCACTAGCAGACTTAACCTTCTCTGGAGGGGCACCCGCAAATCTTCTTTCCTTGGGAGGAGCTGGGGGAGGTCGCATAAGAATCTACCTCACTAACAGCTTGGAAGAACACCATCCGGATACAGGAACTCTGTTTGCAAACTGGCTAAGTGCAGAAGCTAACGAAGCAAATCAGATCAAAAGAGATACACCGGTAATGTGTGTGATTGGCAATCCGCCATATAGTGTGAGCAGCACTAACAAAAGCGAATGGATAGAAAATTTGACGGCTGACTATAAGAAGGACTTGAACGAGAAAAATATTCAACCTCTTTCTGATGATTACATAAGTTTATTCGATTCGGGCAATACTTCATTGAGAAAAATGGAAGTGGTATTTTGGCATATATTTCTAATAACAGCTTTATTGATGGCATCATTCATCGACAAATGAGAAAGTGTTTGTTAGAAGGCTTTGATAAGATTTATATTTTGGATTTGCATGGAAATACAAAGAAAAAGGAAACAGGACCGGATGGAAGCCCTTATCAGAATGTCTTTGATATTCAACAGGGAGTTAGCATAAACATATTTGTTAAAACCGGTAAGAAGAAAAGGAATGAATTGGCCAAGGTTAATTTGTTCAGTTTCTTAGGAAGCCGGGATTTGAAATATCAATTACTTGAAACTAAAACAATTTCATCAATTATTTGGCTAAAGATAGATTCTGGATTAGCAGATAATTCATTTGCAGAAAGTGATAATGCAAGCAATATCAAATACAAAACTGAATTGTTTGGTTTAAATGAATTTTTTGTTGTTGGCAGTAACGGTGTCCAAACAAAAAGAGATAGTTTATTTATTGATTTCGATATCCATCAACTTTCAGAAAGAATAAAATATCTTTTATCAGGTGACGTTAGTATTGATTTTAAAAGCAAGTATCAAATTGAAGATTCATCATCGTATCAACTTTTGAGAAAAATTCAGAATAGCAGTTACGATGAAGGATTCATCTCTGAAATTCTATATCGCCCACTGGATTATCGTAACATATATTATGACAAAGATTTGCTTG
>CALEVL010000229.1 GCA_937924675.1 uncultured Ignavibacteria bacterium
GCAGAAAAATTATACTTAACCACAAAACTCCCGTAGCCAAGACTCCACGGAATGTCTCCGGTTCTCTTCAGGTATAAACTGACATCAATTGTCGAAGCATTGTTTGTTTGCCAAATTGTCAGCTCTCCGGTTTGAGAAATTGAATCCCCCGACAGAATCTGGAACAACATTAGAGCAATTAGAGCTTTTGATATTCGCATAAAAATTCTACTTAATAATTACGGTGTGATTTGTGACCGGCCGATATTTCTGACAAGTACCGCCCTGTCGCTTGCATTGACAAATCCGTTTCCGGTTATGTCTTCCGGGATATAACCTTCATAACCAAGCTTTCCGACCAATTGAACTTTGTCCGCTTCATTGATCAAACCGTCCTGATTGCAATCGCCGCTGTATATGCAGTACTTCGCGCCTTTGAGTTTAAGATTATTTCCAAAAGCCTTAGAAACATCATCCGTGAAATCAAAACTCATGGTTGAACCCTGAACAAATGTTTCTCCTCCGGTTCTGCTCCAAGTCTGCAAACCTTTCCTGTGCCTTACATCCAAATAGTAAGTTCCGCTTGGAGCATACTGAAACATGAAGGATCCCGTAAATGTATTTGAATCAATAATCGCTTTTGAGGAATCAACTATTGAGTGTGGTGAGACCGATTGTCTTAAATAAATTCTGCAGGTGTCAGTGGCATTCAGGATATTCTGCGAAGGCAGATATAATCCTTCCTGAATAATTTTTACATTCATAAAGGAAGGTAAAGGCACATACGTTACAGTAAGATTGAGAGCGTTAAATCCTAATGGATTTGTAACAAGATAGCTTCCTGTTCCGGTGAAAGTTGTATCAATCAGGAAACCCACAACAACATCCTGCAACCTTACAGAAATGTTTGCGGGAATATTCGACCAGTTCAATCTGATCGTGCTTCCGGTTCCGACCTGATATTTCAGTCTGTGAACTCTTGTACCTGAAGTGCCGGTACTTCCGTTTCTGTAATCACGCTTTAATCCCTGTCCGATCGGAATCCCGATTCCATCTCCGATAAATCTTGCATCAAATATTCCGGTGGGAGGCGGAGGAGGAAGTTCGAATTCATTTAATGCCGCATCTATTCCGTCAGATGCAGTTGGATCAAGCCCTAACTTTACTGTATCAGATGAGATACCATCCGTGACTCTTATCGGTATGTTTATCTGCTGTGCTTTAGCTGATCCAAATGTAACAGCAATTAGCAATGCCGGCAGAAAAGATTTCACTGTTCTTAAAGCAAGACTTCTGATCTTAATTCTTATCATTTTATAATCATCATCTTTTTCAATTTCTCAAATTTTCCTGCCTGAAGTTTATAGAAATATACTCCTGAAGAAAAATCCGAAGCATCAAATTTTGCTTCGTAAACACCGGCAGGACGGAAACCGTTAACAAGCTTCTTAATTTCCCTTCCGAGAATATCATAAACCGCTAACTTTACTACACCGTCGCTTGCAGTCTGATACTTTATAGTTGTAACGGGATTGAACGGGTTCGGGTAATTCTGATACAACTCATACGTCATAGGAGCTGAACCAATTGATTCAATAACCAGATTGTCAAGATTTGCAGGAATAACAACTTCACTTCCTTCTGCAAGCAACTCATTAAATATCTCACCGTTGACAGCATCTTTGATTCTAAACTTCAATCCGCGGGAATTGCTTAATGACAACCTTATTTCTCCCTGAGCTGAATTTATTTTTACTATGTGATCCCTTCCAAGCACCTCAGCAAATTTGTCACTTACAAACCTGACGTCATAAATCCCTGAAGGCGGCATTGGAGGCAGAAAGTAATCTCCTGTCAGTTCAGACTCATCCCCAAGATAAAGCAATGCGGCATTTCGTTCTCCGCTTTTCAGTCTTAGCTCAACAAGTCCATCAACATATGACGTTCGGATTTCTTTTATGTTATTATCAAGAGTAACCTCATACAAGTAGCCAATAGCAGAAGACTTAACCCAGTAACCTTTTCCTGACTTCAGTGTATCTGAAATAACATATCCGTCAGAGTATCCGAAGAAATGTGATTCAATTATGCCCGGCGGATTCGATAACACCGATGACACAGGTATGTCAGAATCAAACGGGCCAATGAGATTCCATTCAGGCTTGACAGCAATCTGCTCAGGGGAAACTGGATAACCAGTAAACGAATAATCAGCAGAGTCATTAAATTTCATCCAATAGCCGGCACCGTTCTGCAGTTCTGTTACACTCACATAGCCATTATCATAAGTGTATACCTGCGAAGCAATATCAGGGAACAGCTCAAGATAATTCATATCGGAGGTTCTCAATGGAACAGAGACTATGCTCCATCCTGCATCTACAGGTATAGTAATAGTTTCATTAACATACTCGATCATCAACGATGTGATGTTGGGATTGGTGAGCAAATAATTGCTCTGACTCCGCATGTCAATATTCACAATTGTCTGCGTAGCCTGATCTTTCAGAAATATTGAACCTGATTCAGGAAAGCCTGTAGTATCCCACGAAAAATTCATCGGATAACCTGCTTCTGAAGGTTGAAAAGATACATGCCATATTATATTTGACAGTGCAGCATTTCTGATATCGGTCTTTGAAGAAACATTTGAAGGCAAAACCAATCTCGCGTCAAACAGTCCGGATGGAGGAGGAGGAGGAATAATGTATTCTCCCAGGCAAATGTCAATTCCGTTTGTCCCTGAGTTTGCCAGTCCAAACTTAACGCTGTCTGTAGTATTTCCCAAATCCGCTACCCGCAATGTCTGAATCCAAGCAGCCGTGCATAGAGGAATCACAGTAATGTATCCGGGCTTCGTAATTGAATCTGAGAACAATGAATCTGATGCGATCAGACTAACATCATAAGTTCCCGGAACATTATACCTGATGCCCGCAGGATTTTCTAATAAAGATGTATCCGGTACTCCGCCCTGAAAAGACCATTTCCATGATTCAGGAAATGTTGTGCCGTATGTTGAATCAAAAAAGTTAACGGATTGTCCTTGCACAATGGTACGGACATTTGAAAAAAAGTTGGCAACAAATCCATTCCATTCAAGCGGTTCATTGGGGATTGATATTGTATGTGAAGCAGGATTTGTAATGTCAGTATTAACGGTTGCAACATAGGCAGTAATTTTTGTAAATGGAACATCGGGTCCGTTCCTCCAAGCCAGGTTCAAGGATTCATTGGCAAACAGCGGCTCGGATGTTGACAGCTTCATTCTGACTATCTTCACAGGAATTCCTGCAGGCATTTGAAAACCGTTTCCTGCTCCGGGAAAAGTATTGGCTGCGAGTCTAAGCTGAGTGCCGGAAATCATAGGGTTTCTTGGCCTTAAGTTTGCAGGCAGGTCTGAAACCGTATCCGGATTTGTAACATAAAAATATTGAAGCGTTCCGCTGTTTGCAATCAAGGGATTGAATTCAAAAAAGAATTGTCCGCCCGCATATTCAAATTTTGAAACCGCGCCGGAGTTTGTCCACGTAAGGTCTATGTCAAACTCAAGAGAGTTCAATACAAGCGTTCTGTTATTTACATCAAGTGCGTATTCAGGATTCTGCGAAAAAGCATTCCTGAACAAGAAAGTAAAGATCATGATAACGAAGAGCTGAATGAATCTGAAAGCCAATGCAAATCTTAGACTGCAGTATTCTTGATTTGCATATTCAGATTTCAAAAGATCACTGCCGGTTGTAATACAATGCATCATTCTATGAATTTGAGTTGCTTCGAAACTTTTTTAAAAGTGGTTAAAAATAAGCAATAAGAATCTAATGAAGTGGGATAAATTTAGTCTTACTAAAAGTTGAGTCATATCAAATAGTAACCAAATTAGCAGCACTTTTTTTTGTGTTAAAACCTTTAGAGTTCTGCGAGGACTCGAAGCGAGGAGACTTCGTTAATTAGCCGCAGATTTCACAGGGAAGTCGCAGAGTGTATTGAGGTTCATTCGTGGCATTGATGATAAATTTACATCAACATCTCAGCGTCCTTTGCGAAAACTTTGCGATCTCGTCGGGTTCGATTTTTCACTAAATCATATTGGAAATTCTGATGTCGCCGATATGATCACAGTTAATATCAGACAATTTTCGTATGAAGAGTTTTATTTATCTACATTGCACACTTCATTCTTTCCGCTTAAATTGCCTGCGTGGAATATGTAACAGCAATCGTCGGAAGACCGAATGTAGGAAAGTCAACGTTGTTCAACAGATTGGTCGGGGGTCAACCGGCAATCGTACACCCGACAAGCGGCGTGACCAGAGACAGGAACTATGGTGAAGTGGAATGGACAGGTAAGAAATTCTTCCTCATTGATACGGGCGGATTTGTACCCGATTCTCAGGAACGCTTCGAAAGAGCAATAAGACAGCAGGTTCAGCTAGCCATCGAAGAAGCAGATACCATCCTCTTTGTAGTTGATTCCAAATCAGGAATTCATCCCTCAGACAGCGTCATTGCTGAAATGCTCAGAAAATCTGCCGAAGGAAAGAGAATAATTCTTGTGGCAAATAAAGTTGACACTGTTGATAAGGAATCATCGATGTTTGAGTTCTATTCTCTCGGACTCGGTGACCCGTTTCCTCTCTCTGCAATAAACGGATTCAACTCCGGCGACCTCCTTGATCTGATCACCAAAGACATTCCGGAAGATGATTCCGAAAAGCAGGATCATATAATTAAGTTTGCCATAATCGGTAAACCTAATGCTGGAAAGTCATCCATTGCTAATGCATTGCTTAACGAAGAACGAAACATCGTTACAGAAATTCCCGGAACAACCCGTGACACAATTGATTCAACACTGAAATATCATGGTGAAGACATAATACTTATAGACACGGCAGGGCTTCGCAAGAAATCAAAGGTTAGAGAATCAATCGAGTTCTATTCCACTGTCCGTACATATAAAGCCATTGAAAGATGTAATGTTGCTCTGCTTATAATTGATGCCGCAGAATTGCTTGAACAGGCCGAATCATCATCAGATCTTAAATCGTCCGTGTTCAAATTTGATAAACAGGATACGAAAATAATTGAAGAAGTGATGAGACTGAAAAAAGGATTGTTGATTGTGATCAACAAGTGGGACCTTGTCGAAAAAGAATCAAACACTGCCGCTCTTATTGAGAAGAAACTCAATGATCATCTAAAGAGCTACCCGTTCCTTTCTTACATATTTATCTCAGCGCTAACGAAACAGCGCATACACAAAGTCATTGAAGCCGCTAAGAAGATCTACGACGAGCGCAACCGTAAGATCAAGACAAGCGAACTCAATGAGAAAATGCAAATTGGCCTGAAATCAATTCCTCCGCCATCTTACCGCGGAAGGGAAATCAAGATTAACTATATAACACAACTCAAATCCGCACCGCCTATTTTCGCCTTCTTTACTAATTTCCCCGAAGGCATACCGGATAACTACCGGCGCTTCCTTGAAAAAAAACTTCGGGAGAACTTCGGCTTCGAAGGTGTCCCGATCGAACTCGTCTTTAAAAAGAAAAACTAAACCCCGATACGTATGATTGCCGAGATCTTTACGGCCTCCACTTATGGAGTGGACGCTTTCATTGTTCGCACTGAAGTGCATGTTGAGAACGGATTATTCTTTTTCTCCATTGTCGGCCTGCCCGATAATGCTGTTAAGGAATCACGGGAGAGAACTTCTTCCGCAATAAAAAATTCCATGTTTCTCTTTCCCGTCAAACGCTACACTGTTAACCTTGCACCCGCTGATGTAAAGAAAGAAGGCTCGGGCTTTGACCTTCCGATTGCTATCGGGATCCTTTCTGAAACCTCACAACTGTTTTCCGAAAAGATAAAAGACTATCTCTTCATCGGAGAACTTTCACTTGACGGACGGCTCAGACCAGTGCCCGGCATCCTTCCGATTGCTCTCGAAGCAAAGCGAAAAGGCTTCAAAGGAATAATTCTTCCTGTTGAAAATGCAAACGAAGCAGCTATAGTTGGAGAGATTGAAGTCTATCCCTTTGAGAAGCTTTTTGATGTGGTTGATTTTTTGCAGGATGAAAAATCATTCACTCCTTTTAAGGTGGATGTTAAAGCAATGTTCGAGAAGGAACAGAATTATGCATTCGATTTCTCCGATGTAAAAGGTCAGGCAGAAGTAAAGCGTGCAATGGAAATTGCCGCAGCCGGCTCACATAATATCATCATGATCGGACTACCCGGCTCCGGAAAAACAATGCTTGCAAAACGACTGCCGACAATTCTGCCACCACTCACACTTGATGAGGCGCTTGAGACAACAAAGATACATTCTATTGCAGGACTCATCCCTTCAGAAAGCTCAATAATTTCAACAAGGCCATTTCGTTCACCGCATCATACGGCAAGTGATGTTGCACTTGTTGGCGGCGGTCCAAACGCAAAGCCGGGAGAGATTTCTTTTGCACATAACGGAGTGCTGTTTCTGGATGAGCTGACAGAGTTCAAGAAAAATGTGCTCGAAGTAATGAGACAACCGCTTGAAGACCGTGTAGTAACTATCTCACGCTCTAAGATCACTGTTCAGTATCCCTGCAACTTCATGCTTGTAGCTGCAATGAACCCTACTCCTGCAGGTTCACAAAGAGAAGCTTCAATGTATTCAGACTATGACATTCAGAAATTTCTTTCCAAGATCTCAGGTCCGATTCTTGACAGGATCGATCTTCATATTCATGTCAATCCCGTAAACTATCAGGAATTGTCAAGCAAAGTTGAGCAGGAAAAGTCTGAATCAGTAAGACACAGGGTAATAGCAGCAAGGGAGATACAGCTGAAAAGATTCAAAGACAGAAAAGGGCTGTTTGCAAATTCAAATATGTCAGGAAAGGAGATCCGTGAATTCTGCTCAATAGACAGTGCCTGTGAAGAGCTTATGAAGACGGCAATAACCCGGCTTGGACTTTCGGCCAGAGCCTATGACAGGATATTAAAAGTAAGCAGAACAATTGCGGATCTCGAAGGAAGCAAAAACATCTCTACTGCACATATCAGCGAAGCGATTCAGTACAGAAGTCTTGATAGAACGAACTGGGTGTGATTCAATTAGAAATTAGAAATTAAGAATTAGGAATAGCGGATTTTTTCATTCGGAATTCAGCAACCGTGTTCTCCAAGAATCCTTGACGGATTCCTTGGCTTCTTCACGAGTTTGTATTTTGATATCGTGTTCTTTTCAATGTGCTGAATTGCTTCTTCCACCGAATCAGTCAGCAGAAACAGTTTCATGTCCTCAACGCTGATCGTTCCTTTGTTGACAAAATCTTCAAGCAGTTCGATAAGGTTCTTCCAGTAATCCTTGCACATAATTACGACAGGAAAATCAGAGATTTTTTTTGTCTGAATAAGAGTTAGTGCTTCAAATAGCTCGTCCATGGTTCCTGCACCTCCGGGCATTACAACAAATGCATAAGAGTATTTCATAAGCAGAACTTTTCTTACAAAGAAGTAATTGAAGTCAACATACTTATCAAGATATGGATTAGGCTTTTGCTCAAACGGCAAAACGATGTTTGCACCGACAGATTGTCCACCGGCTTCCTTGGCACCGCGGTTGGCAGCTTCCATTATGCCCGGACCTCCTCCCGTCATTACTGTAAATCCTATCTCACTCAACCCTTTGCCCAATCTCCTTGCCATCTGATAATACTCATTCTCTTCCGGAAATCTGGCAGAACCAAATACAGTGACTGATGGACCAATGAAGTGAAATGCCCTGAATCCCATTATGAATTCTTTCATCACCTGAACAGTGAATTTGAATTCCTCAATCCTTGATCTCGGTCCTTCAAGAAAATATTTCTCCTGTTCTGACTGATCGATCTTAATCGCTTTACTTGCGGGCTCGTTCTTATTCATATAGCCATTCATTTGTGACAAAGTAGTTAATGAAATTTTGAAGATGTATGACAATCCCTGTAGCAATAAAATTTCAAGCTAAGCGTATAACTGAAATCAGCAATTTCGATTACACGTAATTTGAAGTTTTGTACTTTTGCTCCAAGAGCAATCTTCTTATGAATTGATTTAGAAAATACAATACATTCCGGAAATACATTCATAAAGATAGTTCCTGACTGTGAAACTCATAACAGCATTAAATGGTAATGTAAATTCAATTTCATTTAAAGGAAAAGTGAAATAGTTTTGTAGAAAACAATTGATATGACAGACGCAGGACACAATGTTTCAATGACATGCAATACAGGCTATAAGACAGAAATCAGAAGTAGAAACCATACGATCATCTGCGATGAGCCGATCGAGTTAAAAGGTACGGATACGGGAATGAATCCTTACGAACTACTTCTATCTGCCATCGGTGCATGCAAAGCAATCACAATGAGAATGTACGCTGAGAGAAAAGGCTTGCCGGTTGAGGACATTAGCATTGATCTTAGTCACACAAAAATTTCAGCAGAGGAGTGCGGTGATTGCGAAACCAAAACAGGAAAAATCGACAACATAATTATCAAAGTTGACATCAAAGGGAATCTTACTGAAGAGCAAAAGGCAAGGCTACTTGAAATCGGAGAAAGATGTCCGGTGCAAAGGACGATTCTTTCTGAGATCAAGATCACCACTGTCAGCGTGTGAAAGTTTTTCATTCAGAAAAATATTCATTCCCGCTTCCGGAGGGACACCGGTTTCCTATCGAGAAATACAGACTGCTCAGAGAGATGCTCATCGCGCGCGGCATCTTGTCTGAAGAAGAATTGTCGGAACCGGAAATTGCAACAAGAGATCAGATCACTCTTGCTCATTCGGAAAAATATCATGATGACTTTCGTGACGGGAAAGTAGATACTTCCGCAATCCGAAGGTTAGGTCTTCCGTGGAGCCATGCATTATATATCCGTTCGGCGTATTCAGTTGGAGGCGCCATAGCCTCAGCCATTGCTGCACTGGAGGAAGGCATTGCCGGAAATCTTGCAGGAGGAACTCATCATGCATTCAAAGATGCATGTGAGGGATTCTGCGTATTCAATGACTTTGCGGTTGTTACTGAATTCCTGCAGAAGAAGAAGCTCGCGGATAGAATTGCAATAGTGGATCTCGATGTACATCAGGGCAACGGTAACTCTGCCATGCTTTGTGAAAACAAGAATGCATTCGTCTTTAGTATGCATGGAAAGAATAATTATCCGTTCAGAAAAGTACCCTCGACTCTTGATGTGGGCTTGGATGACGGAACGGGTGATGAGCAATATCTCGGATTGTTGGGAGAGAATCTCCCGTCAGTTTTTGAATTTGTACCTGACATTATGCTGTACATTGCAGGCGTTGACACTTTGAAAGAAGATTCACTCGGACGACTTGCTATGAGCAAAGAAGGTTTGATGGAAAGAGATCGGATTGTGATGACAGAGTGCAAGAGAAGAGGCATTCCGATCTCCCTCGGTCTCGGCGGGGGTTACTCGAAACCCATTGAACATACAGTTGAAGCATATTGCGGAACATATGTTGTGGCTAAAGAAGTGTTTGGGTGATTGGGAATAGAAAGTGCTAAGGACTCCGAAGTTTTTCTCAATAAAACAAACTGTTAGCCGGAAACTTCAATATATTCTTTTGAATCAGGACTTTTTCTTAATTCTGTCAGGGCTGATCTCAATTTATCAATCAAGGGTAGAAATGAATCAAAATGATTATCTCTAGAAATCAAGACTACGATATTAAGATTGAATTTTGTAAGATTTTGTTGATACTTCAAATTTGAATCATTTGTGATTATGACTCTAAAATCATTCTCTTCAGCTAAAGCTAAAAGCTCTCCATTTTTCTTTCCTAACCAATCCATTTCTTTAAGGGTCCAAACATCAAATTCTTTTAGAAGCTCTCTTATGCGCCTATTTATGTTTTCATCAAACAGAATCTTCATTCATTGATCTTAACAATTCTTGATTAGATACTGCTCTTCCTGCCAATTCCATAACTGAAAGCACTTGCTCACGTTTAACCCAATCAAAATCTTCGAGAAATTCTTCAAAGGTCTTATTATGTTCAAGATAATCAAACAATGTTTTGATGGTCACACGGGTTCCACGAAATACTGGGGCACCGCTCATTATTTCCGGATCAATATTTATGGCTGACTTTTTCACGATGTAATCTATGCCTTGTGGGCTTTTTTGTAAACAGAATAATCTGTACTCAATTTGTGAAGTTAAATTTAATGTGCCAACGCCAATTTATACCTAACCTGCAAAAGCCCTGTGCTGAAATTCTTCACCTCCGATGTTTCGAACAAGTGCATTCCACCTCCTGATCTGAACAGCGGTATCCCGTTTCCAAGAACAACGGGATGATAAGACAACAAAAGTTCGTCAATCAATCCTGCATCAAGCAAAGCGCCGGCAAGCTGTCCTCCTCCAACAAGCCAAATACTTTTGCCATTCTTCTGCTTCAATTCATTCACAAATCCGGCAGGTTCATCAGAGACAAATACAGCATTGCTCTTATAATATGCCGGCGGATTACTTGTGAAAACGTAATTCTCGTTCTGATCGAAAAATGCTTTGTCATGTTCATCAATGATCTCAAACGATTTACGTCCCATTACAGTGCAATCGATCTCAGCAATGAATTCAGAGATTCCGTAATCCTGATCCGTGAAGAGCCAGTCAAATTCACCGTTTGGTCCGGCTATAAATCCGTCGGCACTGGCGCCGGCGTTGTAAATTAATTTGCGCATGTAATTTTATCTAAGACTGATCGCAAAATTGTAGATCATGAAAGTTACCAATTATTATGATCTCCTTCATTGAGCTGAAGATTCTTTTATTCCAGGTTGATATTGTCAGTGCTGCGGTAAGTTTCAAAAAGCCGAAGTAGGATTATGATCTTATCTTCTTCCTTATAATAGACCCTGGTTAGTCTATGGATTAGAATTCCTCTCACATTTTTCTCTTACATAATTATGGTTCCGATTCCCGGATACATCGAAACAGAATTCAAAACAGATTCAAGTTCATCAAGAAACTTAATTGCGCTCTTTCTTCCGAAATTTTCTCTGATAAAGCCTTCTATTCGATCAAGATCCTTTAGCGCTGACTTTGTCCATCTTATATCTTTTGCCATTTCTCATCATTTGCATTACATCTTCATTACTGATCAAGTCAGCGTCATTTTTACTTTCCTTGACAGCATCTATCAACATTCGTTTCTCTTGCATATTCAGCGCCAGAAGGGATTTATCTTCAACGGACCTTTCTGAGATAATATTATATATATAACAAAGAAGTTCCTTGTCGGATGATTCTTTGATCAGATTCTGCAACATCCTCTTCACAACTTTCAAATCAATATTGTTTTGCATTTTGTTCAATTTTTTAACTCGCGAATAAATTACAATTTGAACTAAGAATATTCACCAACATTTGTTGCAAGAACTTCTTCATGCTTTCAAAAATAAAAATGAAAGTTCCACTGAAACTCATCATTCTTAAGATCCGCATCTTCGTTGACAAATCTTATCATTACATCTGTCTCAAATCCGTTGAAAGGAAATGCGGCAAATCCTGCGCTTATCCTTGACCTGCTGTCGTTCTCAACGTCTCTGTTCCTGTCGTACGACTCATACTGCGCCCTGAGTTCAAGACCTTTGATTACTACAACATCAAGCTCACCAAACCAATACAATGCTCTTTTCATCGGGTAGTCGGTCTTCGTCTCTTCAAAATCTATTTCACCGAGTAATGCAACTCTGTTCATAATTCCCAGCCGCATGTTAGCGCCGAATGCCTGCCGCAGTCCGGTAATGGTTTGCGTGAATGCACTGTCCTGAGTATTGTATGGATTGTTCATGAATGAACCGCCAACGTTAACGTTGAACTTATTGTTATCGAATCCGAAATTGAAATCTGTTGAAGCAACAAACATCTTGTGAGGATCTTGTCCGAGGAAATCAAGATTTGGAGGATTGTATAGTCCTGCAGTGAAGTTGAACCAATCAGGCGAAACACCGATCTCGAAACCTGTATTTGCATCATAGGGTGCACCAAGCAAGAACTGTCTCTGATAAGCCCTGTGCTCAACTATCCTCAGACCATAGTTTGGTTTGAATCTTCCCACTTTGAAAAACGAGTTGGCCGGAAGATTGCTGAGCATGCCATAAACTTCATAGCGGGTTTCTATTCCCGGAATGTAGATTCCGGATGTTACGAAGACATTCACAATTTCATTCAGCTCCACATTCAGATAAGCATCTCCTTGCATTGCAAGAAATGAATTGTAGTTTGCTCTGCCGTCAACCTGATTATCAACCTGTGCGACCCGAACATCTCCGCCAATGGAAATGGCTTTGGTCAACCGCGGGTCAAGTTTTGTTTTGCCGGCGATTTTCTTGAACATGTCCATGTTAAGATTCTTCTCTGCGTACTTTGATCCGGCAAAATTTCTCATGATGCCTCCTGTCGGATTGACATGACAGTCCATACATTTCTCTCCGGTATAAGCGGCAAAGCGCGGATATGTCAATGATTCATTTGAACAGATCAGCAGCACTGCTGCAACAAAGAAGAGCGCACATAATTGAATTTTCAGGTTCATCCGGTTTTCCTTTCTGTTGATTATTTTTTTTGAATTG
>CALEVL010000230.1 GCA_937924675.1 uncultured Ignavibacteria bacterium
AAACAAAACTAATCGGCGCCTCATGTCTGCTACCATTAATCAGCCGGATTGTTTGAGCGATTGTGAATAACATAAGCTCTTAACAGAAAAATTTCAACCAACAAAGTCAATTCTCAATATGAATCTCCACACCAAGTGGCAAGCCGGCTCGCCACTTGGTGGAGTACTGAAATGAGCAGAGACTTCGACGGATACAAATGTTCCTTGTGGCATCAGGACTTCCCTGCCTGCGCAGGCAGGGAAGTCCTGACGCATTTAGATTGCTTGTGTCGGGACGGAAGTCCCGACACAACAAAAAATCAGTCTTCTTCACATTTATTTGGCAGCGGAAAGGATGAATCATCCTTTTTTGCTTTTCTGGAATCGAATAAAGTTCAACAGCTGTACTAGGTCCGCCAGATAACTCATGGGTTTTGAATATTTTCTTGCATTTTGTTTTGAGGAAAACTAAGTTGAATACGGTCAAGAATAGGAATTAGACTTGGTGCGGAGGTATTTTATTCAAACCTTTCTCCCGAAATGTTATGGATTGAAAATCATAGTAGATTGATTTAGCAACAGAGTATCCGGAATAGTTTTTACCGCACGTTAACTTGAAATATTAGTACCGATTGGTCTTTTTTTTGCTTATCAGAAAATTAGAATTCACTTAAATTATTATTCAAGAATCATGAAACACTTGGTTAGTTCGTCTCTTTTATTTATCCTTGCAATCGCAGGTATGTTCACTTCTTATGCTGAGCTACAGCAAGTAATAAAGGATAAGTTAGTTAATGAAAAAATTTTCGGAACTGCGATATCAACTTCTTTTAAAGTGTTTTACGACAAGCAACAAGACACAAGTGAACTCGACAATCCGCCTTCCCCTACAAATGAGCTCAAGGATGTAAGCAATATGTTCAACGAAAGAGGCTATTATAAGTCGAGCGGGTTCAGCTTCGAAGATCAGGAAATAATTAATGATTTCAATGGTAATCTTATTTACAGTATTCCACTTTACAACTTCAGCGTAAATTCCGGATTCAATCTGAAGTTGAAACTCAATTATAACGGTTCGGTAAGCCACTCTGTTATGTTAGGAAATACGGTGACTATAGGTAACGGCTTGAAATACAGATATAACCTGAACTTCCCGGAATGGATTATTGAACTGAATGGTATAGCTCTTCAGACATTTAATTTCGAAACAAACTTCTTCACGAATGCGGCGGTAGGAAGCGTAGTATATGGCAACGATGTAAATGCTCTTGTAGCAGGTTATCACTACGGGAATGAAATGAGGGCACCTAGTGAAGACTCTCCGGATAGGATAAATATTCTAGCAGGTGACGGTTCAATAATCTGCCTCCAGAACAATTACTTCAGTGGGACTCCTGTAGATTCAAACAACTATAGGGGAATCTATGAGTACAAAGGAAAGGAGTTGCATTATAAGGCAATAGTATCTTTCAGAAGCTCACCGGTACACCCAATGTTTACCCCAAGAAAAATAATCCTGCTTAAAGGGGACGGTCTTGAGTATGAATTTGAAGAAGAATTGATAGATTACTTCGATTTCAAGACTAACAGTCAGGTAAATTACTATTTACGGCCAAAAGTGATTTTTCTAAAGAGCATTACAGACAGATTCTCGAGAAAGATCACCATTGAGTATTCCGGCGAGCATCCATACTCCGGCGGAACAGAACAGATCATGGGGAGAAAATTGTTGAGCTCAGTCAGTTTTTCAGGAGCTTCTGCAACTTTAAATGGCGCAACTGTTAGTTTTCAGTTTGGAACAGGTATATGCAAAATGCTTCATGAATCGGAAATCAACGGAAACTACACAGTCACATTTGATAAACCTGTGAGTTATCGCTCAATAGATGACAATAAACACCAGCGGGGTCAGGTGGCTAACATTCAGAATATTCTGAATCAGAGAACGGACTTTCAGTATTCTAATTATGTCAGAAGATTGAATTCCGTGAGTTTGCCGAGCAGTGGTACAATGTCCATAAGCATGAATGATATCAAGAGATTAAAGAACGCAAAGAATTATCTTGGATTGTACAGACATTATCAGAATTACTTCGGATCTGATTCTATGGACATTACAGTTCCTACAAATGAGGAATACAGTATAATGAGTTCTACCGATACTAACTTATACAAAGGCCAGGGAAGAGATCCGTTTTATTCTAACATGCTCATTAAGAAAACAGACTCCGCAGATGTTGCAAAGACGATGACAACGTATGAATATGGTTATAGTCTTGCCGCTACTCGAAATATCAGCAATGTACCGGTTGATTCTGCTGACAGGTACAGGACTATAAAAGTGGTTTCATCCAGGCAGCCATCAACTCTGAATTCATCGGACTCTTCGGGTATGTCAATTCGGACTTACAGGGTGTATCCGCTTTATGACGACAGCAGTCATTTTGCATATTCCCCCGATAAAGACGGAATTACCAAATTGATTAAAGAAGAACTCTTTCGTAATCCGAACGAAAATGTTTACACAACCAGAGTTTTTTCTTATGAAACAGGAACGCTTTCAAACGATGGATTCAGCGACTCTTTTCTAATGAAGTCAAAATATGAGACCTATACGGGTGCATCAAAATTGTGGCTATGGAGTTATGTTTATTATGACAACAATTTTGAAAAGCCTGTTTATCAGACAACAGAAACTGATCCTTTAGGAAACTATTCAGTTTCAAAAGACACACTGTATGATGTTGAGTTCATGCATCGGCCGTTTGACAGCAACTATGACTTCAACTCTCCACTCATAAAATCATACTACTATCAGACAGGACTCAGAATGTCAGAAAGACGGTTTTCAGAAGATGACAATCTTTTAGCTCAGAAAACTTTCCAGTATATTGTTGATACTGCCTCAACTCTTGGATATTTCGGTCAGCTCATTTCTGAAAAAACCTACAATTCCCAGGAATTTGGAGATTTTATTGAAACACAGTATGAATATTATAAGCTTGATACATTAGGAAAGCATACGTTTTCCGGTTCCGGTATTTTTCCTTACAAGGAAGGCAATATTAAGCTTGCAAGAACAAACGACAGGGAGACAAAATATTATTATCACCCGATAACTTTGAATGAAGTTGTAAAAGGAGCTGCAGTGGGTGATGAACCACCCGATTTGCCAAAGCTCAAATACAAGATTCTCTATAATAACGGAGGCACATTCAATACGCAAAGCAACATTTGGGATTTCAGGTTTCCAATAAGGACGGATATGTACAGAGTGGTTGGAGGTTCGCGGGATACACTTTCAATAACTTATAAGACTTATACTTTGGACGGAAGTCCTTCGAAAATGATAGATCGTGAAAAATATCTTACGCAGATACTTTACGAGCCGGTTCACAGAGTGAACTCCATTACGCTACCGGGGGATTTTTCAACAAGCAATGACAGTGTAGCAACATTAATTTATAGGGATTCTGTTTATTCAACAGAGGAAGTATTAAGCGAACATTGGGGACAGTATAGACCCGGTAGCGATTCAGTCTTTTACTATCACGATGATAATTTCAACGAACTTAAAAGCTGCGGACTTGCCGGTTTCAATATGAGAATCAATTATGATGCACCGAATGATAAAAAATATGCGTACTTCAAGCTCAAGGAAAACCAAATTAGAAATTACACAAGTCTGGATTCAGCAATCTTGAGATTTTGGTATCTTGGTTTTGAAACATCATATAACAGTTCCGCTATTTCAGAAAATAACTACAAAACTTATTTGAGCGGAATCACAGAACTATCGGGAACCCCGGCTGACGTTGGGGTGGCATGCTCCCATTGGAGTAAGCGTCCTGCAACTCTGGATGGTTTCAAAGACACAATAAATTTGCCAAATACAATACAAAGCGGCTGTAATTTCAATTATGTTCAGGGGAATGTTAAGAAACTGATAACCGACCTGAACTCCAGAAATCTAAATACACTTGGTCTGGCGGTCTTTTCGGAATACACAGGACCGGAAACCGCTCCTAACTATCCTACTTTCTATCTTAACATGTTATACTGCTCAAACACAAATGTTTCGAATTGGTTTTCTGATCTTTCACCCAGGCTTAACATTTATGGTTACTTCGACGTATCAGACACTCTGTCATTTCCTGTCATTAAAGGTGGCACCATAAAATATAAGTATGATGATGTCAAGCATACCGTTGAAGTTTTCAGTATTCGTAATACTTTAACCAATGATCGAAGCAAAATTATATATTCGATTGACAGGTTGGGGAATGTAGGTCAGAAGAGCATCTATACTTCAGATTCAGATTCCAACACATACAGATATCTGTTTAACTTCCTGAATCAGCCTGCAAGAACCTTTGATGCGCTCAATGATTCTACTATGTTTTCCTATGACGGGCTTGGAAGACCAATCAAGACCAAGAATTCAGATACGAGTTCCACTAAGAGTGCTTACGCATACTATGACAATATGAGCGAATATTTCGGTACGTCATACTCCGGGTTCATTGAGAAACAAACATTTGAAGACGAAGAAGGAAACCAGTTTGAAAAATATTTTGATGCAGT
>CALEVL010000231.1 GCA_937924675.1 uncultured Ignavibacteria bacterium
GGTGTTCCCAAAAGTTTGCGAAGTTGAGAGTGACTAACATCAAGGAGAGCCATGCAAACTTTTGGGTCACCAACAACAAACACAGGGTTACTCTGTCAGTTCATTAAGTGTAGTTGTTTAGGGTAAGTTGTTGCCTGCCCGCAGTCGGTAAATCAAGTACAATCTCAGCAGGCCTGCCTGCCCACTGGCCGTTGAAATGTGAAATGCATCATGGCAGGCAGGCGGGGTCTCGCCCGCAGATGAATTCGAGAGAACTTTCAGGTGTTTCATTGCGGGCTAAGACCAACAACGGCATAAATCACAAAATAACTAAGTACATCGACTGCATTTTACTATTTGCAGTTGTTCGCTATTCCTACAGAGTTTGCAATTCCGAAATTCTCACCCACGACAAAGTTTTCGCCGTTGTTGGTGTTCCCAAAAGTTTGCGAAGTTGAGAGTGACTAACAAAAAGGAGAGCCATGCAAACTTTTGGGTCACCAACAACAAACACAGGGTTACTCTGTCAGTTCATTAAGTGTAGTTGTTTAGGGTAAGTTGTTGCCTGCCCGCAGTCGGTAAATCAAGTACAATCTCAGCAGGCCTGCCTGCCCACTGGCCGTTGAAATGTGAAATGCATCATGGCAGGCAGGCGGGGTCTCGCCCGCAGATGAATTCGAGAGAACTTTCAGGTGTTTCATTGCGGGCTAAGATCCACAATGGCATAAATCTATAAGTGTGAATGGATTTCTCGCTTGGCTCGAAATGACAAAATGTGTTGGTTAATCAAACTGAAGATGTTTTTTTTGCGTCAGAGTCCGGGAAGAACACCCGAGACTCTGACGTGGGCAAAAAAACGTACCTTACTTACTTCCAGTCACTTTGATGAAAGTATACTTTATCACGGTCGAGCTATGCTCACAAAATTCGCCGCATTATTATCAGCAATAGCTGCATCAGTTCCGTCAATAAAATTGTCTCCGTTTATATCAGTCGGGAGATACCCGGTTTCAAAATTAGTTGCATCATTATCGATTAATTGCGTATCAGAACCGTCAATCACATCGTCTTGGTTAACATCACCGCTGTAAATAGCGAACCGAACAGGCGATGCATCTATTTGTATCATGTTATTTCCGAAAGCCTGAGACGAAGCTGATGTGAAATCATAAGTCAGTGAGTTTGATGTAAACTGCTGAGTCGTGTTACTCCATGTCTCAATGGAATTCCTGTGCTTTACAGCTATATAATAATTGGTCCCGTTTACTGCATTTGAAAATAAAAATGTTCCCTGCCCTGATGAATTTACAATTGCCTTTGAAGAATCAACTATAGCATAAGGTGAAGAACTGTTTCTAATTTTCACCTGTACCGTATCGGATATCATTGCATCAGTTCCGGAATCATAAAATCCCTGAATGAACATTGTCAGATTAAGCTGCTTTGTTGCCGGTAACGAATTTCCTTTGATTGCAAAGTCATAATTCTTTTCATCACAGTCTGTGCTGGCAATATTGACGACAGCATTTTTGGTTCCTGCAGAGTCAGGTGTAAAAGTCAATGTGAATTTAGCAGAATCGCCGGGCATGATCTTTCCGGCAGGTGTCAATGCTCCGGGTGAGAATAATGATGCATTTGCACCTGTGATTGTGATACCGGTAATGTTAAGACTGTCGGTGCCGGTATTTTGAATCGTAAAAGTCCGGATTTTATTTCCGCCTACAACAATTGTATCAAAGTAAGTATGATTTGCCGAAGTAGTTGTTACTGTACCATCCGGAATGCTTAAGTTGTTTCCTTTAACATTGATCTCTGTCAGCGGAGAACCGGAAGCGAGATTTCTTAAAATTGATATACCATTTATATTTGATTGTGCCAGGGTAATATCCGGCTTACCGTCGAGATCCAAATCTCCGGCTCTTACTGTCTGAGGAAATGAGTTTGTAGCAAAATCCACCTTACCTGCAAAACTTCCTGAATTTATTACTCCAATCGAAGATGTATTGCGGAAGACCGACACCGTTGAGCTGTTTTCATTGCTAACAGTCAGATCGGTTTTGCTGTCACCGTCTATATCTCCTAAACTAACTGATTGGGGTGATGAACCTGTTACGAAATCCACTTTAGTGGATAAGTTTATACTTCCTGCCGTAGATAAATTTTTGAAAACAGAAAGTGTTGAGCTGGTAGTATTTGCAACAACAATTTCAGCTTTGCCGTCACCGTCTATATCTCCTAAACTAACTGATCTGGGAGATGAACCTGTTGTGAGGCTTAGAGCAGAGCTGAAATTCAAATTACCGGAAGTTGAGAGATTTTGTAAAACTGTTATTGTCGCTGAGCTATTGTTTGCAATTACAATATCGGGTTTACCGTCACCATCAATATCTCCTATACCTACTGAGATCGGTAATGTTGCTGAACTGAAATCAACCCTTGGAGCAAAATTAATATTCCCAACTGTTGAAGTATTCAGAAATAAAGAAACATTGTTATTGGTAAGGTTTGTCACTGCCAAATCAGGTCTACCGTCTCCGTCCAAATCACCTATTGCCACTGATGTAGGATAAGATCCTGTGTTGAAATCAGATTTTAAGGCAAAGTTAATATTTCCCGGAGTGGATGTATTGCGCAATATTGATATTGTATTGTCATTGGAATTGACACCTATTAAATCAGGTTGTCCGTCACCGTCAAGGTCTCCGGAATTAATGTCAAATTGACCTGAGCCTACAGCAAAGCTGATTCTCGGTGCAAGGCTTAGTAAACCAACGGAGGAAATATTCCGGAATATTGAAACTGAATCGGCTGCAATAAATGAAGCGACATCAGGTTTCCCGTCTCCGTCAAAGTCAGTTATACTTAAACCCCTAGCCGGTTGATTTGCAAAATCAAGCTTTGAGGCAAACTCGGGTATAGGGCATGATCTGAAAGTAACCCTGAAAGGTTTTGATGAATAACAGGTAAGATTTGATGCAAGATTTGTAACGGATATGTTCTTATGGTCAGCTCCTGCCGGAACTGTTACTGTAAGGCTTGTGCCGGTTGAGCCGGAAACAGGTACCTTCACTGCGCCAAAAAAGACTGCGTTGTTTGAGGGTTCGGGATTGAAGCCGGCTCCGCTGATTGTAACAGTAGTTCCTACCGGTCCGCTTTCGGGAGTGAATGATTGAAATAAATAAGCGCTGATTATATATGAGTTGATGGGTATCCCAATCGGAAATGCAGTAGATGTCAAATTTACCGATGACGGATTTACGGAAAACGTTCCACTTGTTATTCCTACATTTACAGCGCCGAACGGCCGGATGTCCTGAGCTGTTACAAAGTATTGTATAGTATCCTGACCGGTTAAAGCTCCGTTCAGCAAGGAATAATTGATTGTAAAATCAAATGGTGAGACAGAGCCGGAGGCTTCAGAATATTTCCAGCCACCTGTAGAGTTTGTATTGTCAAAAAAAGAATTTACGTCCGGTTTTCTTTTAAAATATATTCTCGGACGCGAGCCGGATGTACCCTGAACTCCGCTCGCATCTGCAATTACAACATTGGTCAAGGAAACATTTGACATGTTGCTTGTATTTAGCAGATTGGAATATGAAATAGATGGTGCGGAATTATCAACTGTAATTGCCTTAAACCCATCCTGCGGATTGGAAATATAATTTGAATAATATTTCCATGGTCCGAATTTCTGAAATGGATTATTCACGAGATTATATTGAACTCTTGCTCTCCACTTATACACCTTATTAGTAAGCAGATCTGAAACATCAACGTTAAGCGGAGTGCCTCCGATTAAAAGGTCAGTATTAGCACCCGATCCGGATGATGAAACACTGTTTGAAATTATTGATCCGCTGAACGGGACACCATTAGTTTTATATTCGTAAACAATTTTCCCGTCCGCTCTTCCGTAAGGATTTTTTACGAAAGTATTTAATCTTACCTGACCATTTATTCCCGATAGTCCGCCGGATGATATTACAAAACTGGTACCTGGTTTAAACTGTCTGACTGTTGCTCTCTTACCAGTAATTCCATTACCATAAAAAACTGCAACACGTCCCCCGATTGTTGGTCCGTTGTTATAATTATTTGCACCTGCAATTACTTCAGAATATCCGTCTCCGTTGACATCACCCGCCGTCGAGACTGATACTCCGAAGTAAGCATCAAACTGATCCAGTTCCATTATCCGGCTTGCTGTTAATGATAATCCGTTCGGAGATCCGTGATATACATAAGCTCGTCCTTCGTTGCTTTGTCCGTTTGTATAGGCAAATGCGCCAACAATAACATCTGAATATCCGTCTCCGTTTACATCACCGGCTGTAGATACTGAAAATCCATAGTCAGATGACGCCTGATTGCTTTCACCTGTCCAGTTGGGCGTTAAAGATAATCCGGCTGCAGATCCGTGAAACAGAAATGCACTGCCTTCGGCAGACTGTCCGTTAGAATATGAATAAGCTCCAACAATCACATCCGAATACCCGTCACCGTTGATATCTCCTGCTGTTGAAACGCTGATACCTAATTGTCCATTTGCTTGATTACTTTCAAAAGTCCAGTCGTAATAAGATGATAATCCAAATGCCGATCCGAAATAAAGAAAAGTTCCGCCTTCGTTCAATTGTCCATTGTCAAATCCAGAAGCCCCTGTTATCACATCGCTAAATCCATCACCATTAACATCTCCAGAACTAGAGACACAGGATCCGAATTTTGCGTCTATCTGATTACCTTCTGCTGTCCAGTTAAATGATGAGGAAGGTCCGTTTGATGAACCAAAATAAACAAACACTTTACCTTCATTTGACTCTCCGTTATCAAAATTCTGAGCTCCTACTATCACATCGCTGTATCCGTCCCCGTTAACGTCTCCGGCAGTTGAAACAGATTGTCCAAAATTAGCATCCGCCTGATTGACCTCAAGAGTATGATTGGCTGATAATGATAAACCCGAAGAGGATCCGTAATAAATAAAAGCACCACCTTCGTTTGATTGTCCGTTGCTAAAAGTCGCTGCGCCAACAATTACATCAGAATAACCATCTCCGTTGACGTCTCCGGCAGTTGAAACAGATATTCCAAAACCGGCACCTGCCTGATTGATTTCAGCTGTCCAGTTTGCTGTTAGTGAAAGTCCGTTCGCAGAACCCTGATATACAAATGCCCTCCCTTCGTTAATCTCTCCGTTGTCAAATGTATAAGCTCCTACTATCACATCGCTGTACCCGTCCCCGTTGACGTCTCCGGCAGTAGAAACAGATCGTCCAAAACCTGCGCCTGCTTGATTCATGTCGGCTGACCAGTTTGCAGCAGTGGAGGACAGTCCGTCCGGAGAACCGTTATAAACAAAAGCCGCTCCTTCATATTGATCTCCCGGATTAGGCACACTATAATTAAAAGAACCGATAATTACATCACTTATTCCGTCTCCGTTAATATCTCCGGCTGTTGCAACTTGAGAACCGAAGTAACTATATATAACACTATCGGTCTGTTTCCAATTTGGAGTCAGTGGCAGTCCGGTTGAGCCTCCGTAAAAAGCAGCTGCATAATCCAAATTATATAAACCAAATGGAACCCTGCCTGCATAAAAAATTACATCAGCATAGCCATCCCCGTTTACATCTCCGGCTGTTGATACACAAGCACCCACCTGATCATTGGCAACATTGCTTTCATATGACCAGTTTGCATTTGACGGAATGCCTCCACCTGCTACAAGACCTACTGAGCTTCCATACCATAAAAAAACCTTTCCTTCGTTTGTCTGACCGTTATCAAAATTTAATGCGCCAACTAAAATATCGGAGTATCCGTCTCCATTTACATCTCCTGCTGTTGAAACACTATGTCCGAAAAAAGCACCCGTCTGATTGCTTTCTGCTGTCCAGTTAGCAGTAGCCGTAGATATTCCCACTGATGACCCGTGATAAACCCAGACTCTGCCTTCATTTGTTTGTCCATTGGATAGAGCGTCTCCTCCTATAATAACATCTGAATACCCGTCACCATTAATGTCTCCGGCAGTGGAAACTGAAAATCCACACAATCCCGTAGAACTGTTGCTTTCAACAGTAAAGTTTGCAGTTGCGGGTAAACCGGCAGTTGTACCATAAAAAAAGTAAGTTCTTCCCTCTGATGTCTGTCCGTTTGAATAATAAGGTGCACCGATAATAATGTCAGAATATCCGTCACCGTTTACATCACCTGCAGTTGAAACGCTCCACCCAAAATATGAACGTACTTGATCACTTTCAGCAGACCAGTCTGCATTCAAGGGTGTACCGTTTGCACCAAGTCCGGTTGAGCTTCCAAACCACACAAATGCTCTTCCTTCAAATTTCTGTCCGTTGGTATACTGTTTTGCTCCGATTATAATGTCAGAGTATCCGTCACCATTAACATCTCCCGCGGTTGAAACACTGCTGCCAAAGTAAGCTGAATCCTGATTGCCGTCTGCTATCCAGTTTGCAGTCTGCGACAATCCTGTTGCAGAACCGTGATAAACAAAAGCTCTTCCTTCTCTGTTAAAACCATTGTCATAGCCATCTGCTCCGACTATCACATCACTGTACCCGTCACCGTTAACATCTCCGGCAGTTGCGACACTACAACCCATGTAAGCACCTGCCTGATTGCTTTCCACTTTCCAGCTTTTAGTAGTGGAAAGCGGGTCAATAGTTATCGGATAAACTGCGTCTTCGTCGTTGACGACTATGGAGAAGGATTTGAGATTTGTATTATCATTAGATTTATCCCCTTGCTCTGAATTCTTGATTCTTAATTTTGAATTATCTTCGAAGTTTGCACGCAGCGCATTACCGTTTGCGTCCCATACTTTTAATGCAGAATATTTCATCCTTTCAACTTCCTGATTGTCCTTAAACATTAGCGCATCTGCTCCGACTAACAGCTTCAATTTAGTGTCAGCATTTACAGTTAGTCTTAACTTTCCATTACCGTTGGGTCTGTTCTTAATTATGAAATCCTGCCGCATACCTTCGTCATTGTTAGTATAATTTATTTTTATGTTGTCATCTTCGATGAAAGCCTTATTTCCTGCAGCACTTAGTTCACCTTTTACTAAAGAAGATTCATTATTGATCATTGTTAATTTGAAATCTATGCTCCACTCAGGAATACTCTCATACTTCTTATCGCTTTCTTTAATACTCTTATCCCTGAGATCAAAAAGCGGAATTTTGTTAATCCTTGTTTTAGCGGTGAACCCGTCATTATGATAAATAAAACGGATATTGTTTGCACGGTTTGGTGATTGAAACGCACCGAGTTCTTCGGAATAAGAAATATCATATTCTACTTTCTGAATATTTTCCATTGCCCCTGAGTACCAATCCTTGTCAATATCGTCTGATACGGGCTGAATGCCGTCAGACTTGTCCGGTGAATAACTCTGTGGATGATCTTGGTTCTTGATAAAATTTGCGAAGCAGGGCGGTGGAGGACATTTCAATTTAACTCCGGTGTTCAGCCCGCTTTCGGGGAATTCGAAAATGAAACCTGAACCCTTAAATGAAAATACAGCTATTGAAATTAATGCTGCAATTGTAAAATTTCCAATTCTCATTTTTCTCTCCGAAAATATGATTGATTAATATAATTTAACAAATACTTATTCTCATATCTTATTCCAAACAAAATTCTTTGCGATTCTTACAGGCTGATCATATAAAATGAGGCTGAATACATCAAAAATAAGCTATAACTTAACTTCTGGACATTGTATTCTTACAGAATTTTCCATTCAAACTTTTTTATGAATAATTCCAAGCTTATAAATTTAATTAAGACATTTACACCGCATGAATTCCGGGAATTAGAATTATTTATAGAATCGCCTTACTTCAATCGCGGGCGAGACTTATCGGCGTTTTTCAAATGTCTGAAGAAATTTTATCCAAGGTTTGAAGAAGAAAGTTTCAGCGAAGAGAAATTTTATGAAAAATTGTATCCCGGAAAAAAGTATGATAAATTAAAATCAAAAACATTAATACATACACTGTCTTCCGAAATGTTTAAACTCTGCAAAGAGTTTCTTATTCAGACCGGGCTGAATGAAGATTCCCACAGGAGAGAATACTATCTGCTGAACAGGCTCAGAGAGAAGAGATCTTACAAAGAATTTGAGAAAATATTTAATAATTCCACAGCCAATACTGAACTCCCGGAAAAAGGGGGTGCCCTGGATTTTATAAATCAATTTTATTCAGCTCAAAACTCTATGGTGTACAATATTGAAAAGGGCGACATTTCAGGGGCAGTTGAATCTATCTTATCACAAGGTGAATGTTTTGCAGTGGCAGCACTCATAAAAGGTTACCGGAATCATGAATTGAGCATCGCGGCAAAGACACACAATGTTATTTTCAGAGATAATCTTATTGATAATCTCATGAGTCATCTTGATTCACCAGGAGTTTTGGAAGTAATGAAAAAAAATAATGATAAATTTTATCCCTATGTTGCGGTAAACTATGCGGCATACCTGATGATGAAACATACTGAAGATCATAAATACTATTTTGAATTTAAGAAAATGGTAAATGAATACTCTTCTTTTTTTGGTCAGAGTGAAAGATTTTACTTATATGCAATGCTTATCTCATACTGTTCTCTGCAATGTCTGAATGATAATACCGGAATATTCGGAAGAGAGCAATTCGAAATCCATAAAAGATCTGTTGAGCTTGGTTTGTATAAAAACAGTGAGAATGATATTATGGATATAGTTAAATTCAGGAATATTGCTCTCTCCGCATTTTCATTGAATGAAACAGACTGGTTCGAAACTTTTGTAAATGATTTTATAAATGAATTAAAGCCGGAATACCGTGAAAACATGCGGCATTTTTCGTTGGCATATGTTCATTTCGGAAGAAAAGAATTCGGCAAAGCCCTTGAAAATCTTATAATGGTTCATAATGATTTCTTTTATTTTAAAATGGATGCTAAGAGACTGCTGCTTCTTATTTATTTTGAACTTGGATATTTTGAGCAGGCAAATTCTCTCATAAAGACTATAAAGGAATACATTGCAAATACAAAAGATCTTTCGGATAAATTAAAAGACCGTGAAAGAATTTTTATTAAAACTGTAATTGAATTGTTGAATTTAAAGGAATCCGGAAATAAAAAGGATATCGGCATTCTTGAAGCGGATATATCTAAAGACATTAAGCTTACTTTTAAGAAATGGCTATTGGAAAAGGTGGGTGAATTAAAAGGTGATCCGTCTCCCCGCGCGAGTTGACTTTCCTGAAACGATCTTAAAATATGTGCATATTCGATCAATACTTTTCAAAGAAATGTACTGCTAAAAGTACCAAATTCTCGTTACCGCTGAGTCACACGCTTGAAGTAAAGGTCATAGGTTGCATCTTTGCAGAGGGGACTCAGCGGGAACGAGGAAATGTTTCAAACTCGGAAACTGCGATTCGAATGTTCTGATCAACAGCACCCAAATCACATACCCATCTTGTCATTCCGAGCCTAGCGAGGAATCCACTTGCTTTAGAAGGGTCAATTCGAATTGTCTGAACGCAGCGATCTGTTCATCCCACATTCTTTCGTATCGACATCCATGAATGTAAAATGGATTTCTCGCTTCGCTCGAAATGACAATATGTGTTGGCTAAGTAAACTGAAAAATGTATGACACTCAGAAACTGCGATTCGAATGTACAGAACAATAGCACCCAAATCACATACCCATCTTGTCATTCCGAGCCTAGCGAGGAATCCACTTGCTTTAGAAGGGTCAATTCGAATTGTCTGAACGCAGCGCCCACATTCTTTCGTATCGACATCCATGAACGTGGATGGATTTCTCGCGGAGCCTGTCCCGTCAGGGGTTCGAAATGATAAAATGTGTTGGTTAAGCAAACTGAAAATGTTTCGTTTGCGTCAGAGTCCGGGAAGAACACCCGAGACTCTGACGTGGGGAAAGAATATGGGGAAAGGCATTCCATTGTTATCTGAAAGAAAGTTGATTGATGAAGTAATTTGTGTTAAGTTATGTGAAGATTCTTTTGAAAAAGACTGATAGATAAGATGTGGCAAATCATAGTTATAGAAAGCAAAACCAATCATCATGAAGACAATTAGAATTCTCCGTATAGTCATTCTGTTGTTTCTGTTTCATTCTGCAGATTCAAATGCCTGGGATACCACAGCCGCAAAGTATTATCCTTTAAACATTGGCAATGTTTATGTTTTCTACAAGTATGAATTGAGGTTTGGTTGCTACCCACAGACCTTTCAGCAAAAGAGCAGGGTGTATATCTCGGGTTTGGAAACAAAGCCAAACGGAAAACAATATTACAGATTTTCGGGTTGGTGGAATGATCAACATCTGAGAGCTAATCCTTTTTTAAATCTCCAGCGAATAGATTCCAATTCCATGAATGTCTATGTGTATGATTCAGTTTCAAACACTGAATTTCTCATTGACAGTCTGCTGGCAAATGTGACAAACAGGTTTGACTGCAACAGATTGACTTCGATAATGCCGAATGGTATCTATGACTTAAGCCGTCAGGTATTTTTTCTCGACTCCTTAAGAACCATAAAAGAATTCCAATGCAGTCCGACGCTCGTGTCCCATCATTATAAACTTGCTGAAGGAATTGGATTTTCTGAGATCACAAGTTGCGAACTTGGGGCAGGCACCGGTTACTTTCTCAAAGGCTGTGTAATAAACGGATCAGTTTACGGAGATACTTCGTTCATCAAAGTTGAAGATTATTTCCCTCTAAGGGTTGGAAATGTTTGGTCATACAGTTGGATATACAACGGAAATCCGGCGGCGGGTGGTTTGGTAAATATATATGTTACAAGAGATACTTTTCTCTTGAGCAACTCGAGGAGATATTTTTTGTGTCTATTTCCTAATTCTGCACGTTGGCTTAGGATTGATCAGTTGTCAGGAAATATTTATGAATATTCAATGAACGGAGGCTGCTCGTATCATCAGGGTGAGGTTTTGGTGGACAGTTTATTCTCCGGAAAAGGTGACTCAACGAATTTCTGTTCTTCTGTGCGAAGAATTTGCAGAGATACAGGGAATGTCCAGTTGTTCGGTCTTACATTTCATAAGAAGAACTTTGGTCCCCTTTTTGCTTTAACTGCATCCGGCAGGAACTATGCAAAGAACATCGGATTGTATTTTTACAATGAGGGTGATCCATTCACAACAGACTACACTCTAAGAGGTTGTTATATTAACGGTGTTCTTTACGGAGATACAACGCTGACCTCTTTAACTGAATCTGAAAATTCTACACCGCATAACTTCTTTCTGTCACAAAATTATCCGAACCCCTTTAATCCGAAGACAATTATCAATTATGAATTGGGGATCAGAAATTTTGTTTCACTGAAGGTGCTCGACATAGCAGGAAAGGAAGTAGCAACGCTTGTCAATAAGATTATGCCGGCGGGCAACCATTATGTCGAGTTTAATGCGGCGGATCTTTCGAGCGGAATTTACTTCTGCGTTATGAGAACCGGCAGTTATCAGAAGACTATTCGGATTGCGCTGGTGAAATAGTATCAGGTGAAAAGTTACAAGTAACAAGCATTCGTTGCTCAAGCTGCTACTCGTAACCTGAAACTAGTTAATCGTAACCTGAAACTGCTTTTCCCGGGCAGTGGCTCATGATACTGACATGAATTCCACTGCCTGCCACTAGGTGGAGTCCCCTGTGAGAATTTACGAAGAGAACATCAGCAAACCAGGCGGGAAACTCTATAGATTCTGTGTTACTGTTTGGTGTTCTCAAAATTATTCATTCACTCAGGTAACTCTCAAATAACAGCGTCTGAACTTTGCAATTCCCGTCCGCCTAATCCGGCGGATAATTTTCAACTTT
>CALEVL010000232.1 GCA_937924675.1 uncultured Ignavibacteria bacterium
GTAAACCAATTCTCCTTTACGACTCTGTAGCTGTAACTTAGATTTCCTAAGCTGAATTCGTATGCAGTCTCACCGGCAGGAGTAACCTCTGTGTATGTAATGTTGCTGAATCCCCATGAAATAGATGTATTGCCATTTGGCAGCCGCTCAACATATCCCATTGCAAAAGAGTAAATGATCGGATCTCTTCTGAATTCCCAAATCAGTTCGCATGTCATATTCGTTTCATTGATCTGATACTCGATTGCGCGGGAAAATTTTGGTACATGAAAATTGCCGTTGTCAAACAGAGTATAAGTTCCTGCCGCAGTTCGCCTTATAGCATGCTGATAAGAAAACTTAATCGGGTCGTTAATGAAAGTAAACTGATTGTTCTTGCCACCCAGACGCCAGATAATGTTACCGGTAGTTCTGCTTATCTTTGTGATCTCGGACATGTTTCTGCTTGACAAGATAATGTTTCCGTCATAATCGATCTCCAATGCATTTCCGTGACAATAGTCAATTACGCCAAGTGACAAGTTAACGCTGTCTGCATCCGTGATCTCAAAGTGATCCCAGCTTCTCCATTGAAAGACGACATTCTTAGCAGGATCAATCTCCTGTATTATCAGTCCGGTTACTTCTGCGTCTTTCTGACCGCCCGGAACTATCTTGCTCATGTCAATGATCTTCACATCATAGCTCATAAGCAAAGCATTGCCATTCGGGAGGATCCTCAGATCATGAAGATCAGTTTCATATCCATTGCCGGTATAAAAACTATCTACCACATTGTATGCTGAATCCATTCCGTAATATTTCTGGCCCGTATTCTGAAAATAAGTCAGCAATCCGTTTTCCTGAAGGCGAAAATCATAACAGGGTGAAGGCATTTGCCTTGCAAACAGAAACTGCCCGGTACTCTTCATTGCAACAAGATGCGGATTATCTGCAAAGTTGCCCAGAAAAATAGTACCCGGCGCGGGATTGTTGTTTACATGAATTGTTATGTCAGGCTCAACTGACGGAAGAGCAGAGTAACCTGCTTTACTGTTATCATTGAATTTGTAATCAGCTCCAAACTCATCACGTCGTATTGATTCCAATACTTTCTTACTTTCTGTTTCAGAAATAATTGAAGGATCAACCGTGAAAGAAAGCTCGACAATTATGTTGTTTCCGTTTGTGTTTCTCAGACTTACTTGGATATGCTCTCCGGGTTTGAAATCATTAACCGGATCAAATACAAGAGTTATTCCATCAGAAAGCAATTTCTGATTCCCAACAATTTTACTGCTGACAGATCCTCGTGCTTCTATAATGACATTTGCCGGAGATGAAAAATATTTCTCGTCCAAACGTATAATAATGTTTTCTGAAGATCCTGCCAGCTCTGCGCCGTCAACAGGAGATGAAAACTGTATTGGATTTGAGCGGCTATCTGCAATGGCTAAATCAAAGAGTGCAAAATATACAAGCAAGAAAAAAATAAGTGACGAAGTTAGTTTGATTTGTCCCTTGCGAGTTCCGTAAAAGCATTCAGAGGCAATAAGCATGCGAAAGAATTGAAATTATCTTTAGATTGAGAATTCGTTTGCCTAAATTTACTCAATATAAATCAATCCTAAAACCAAATTAATCATCGAAAGGTAATTTCAATGACGGAAAATGTGTATTGGCTTCTTGAAACAAGTGTAAAAGAGGGTGAACTTGAGAATGTTAAATCTCTCATGAATGAAATGATTGAACAGACTAAGGCGAATGAACCGGGTGCTATAGCCTATGAATGGTCAATAAGCGAGGACGGCAAATATGTAACTCTCTATGAACGATACAAGGATTCCGCAGCAACTCTTGCTCATATGGACTCGTTCGGTAAGAACTTCGCATCAAGATTTATGAAGATGCTGGAGATAAAAAAGTTTGTGGTGTATGGAAGTCCTGATGATGCAGCAACAAAGGTGCTTACCGGCATCGGAGCAAGGATCATGAAACCTCTTGACGGTTTTCACCGGTAATTTATTCAGAAGTAACAATTGAGATTAAGTCTTTATGCAGCAATTGCTGCAATAATGTTTCTCGCATCGTGTCAATCTGCATTTGATGTTGCTGATAATGTAGAAAGAAGTTTTTCAGAGCCTCATCCTCTGTATGGTAAGGATCATAATCCGGTTAAGAGTGATGTGCGGCTTTCTGCATTATGGGTTGGGCATGCGACTGTACTTCTTCAGATATACGATAAAGTCATCATTACTGATCCTTTATTCACGAATAATGTTGCTCAAGTTTTAAGAAGATATCACGAACCCGGGTTAGACCTTGAAGATCTGAAGAAATGCGACATTGTTCTGATATCCCATTCGCACATGGATCATCTTGATCTTGGAGCTATCGGTGACATTAATGATAGATTTCCCGGAGCTGCGCTGGCATTTCCCGAAGGAGTAGAACAATTTCTTCCGGATTATGAAATGATGAACTACAGGTTTGCAATGTGGAATGGTATTTCAAAGGACTTTAAGGGCGAAACAAAGATCATTAACGGAGTTGAGATCACATCAGTACCTGCAAATCATTGGGGCGGAAGATACGGAATCGACGGTAAGCTTTGGCAAAAGGACGGATATTGCGGATACATTATAAAGTATAAGGATGTGACGGTTTATTTTGCCGGTGATACATCTTATGACGAAAAGTTTTATAAACATCTCGGCAATGAGTATGAGATAGATCTTTCGGTAGTACCTATAATTTATTGCAACGGATGCAACGAAGTGAACCTGGGAGGAAATCATCTTCTTCCAAAAGGAATCCTTAAGATACTTGACGACAGTAAATCACAAGTCATATTTCCTGTACATTATGGAACATTCACTGATCCGCGGAAGCAGTATCCGGTACTGGAGAAAATGCTGCATACTACGGATTACTATAAAGAGAGAGTTAAGATAGTGAAGTTAGGAGAACAGATAAGAATAGAAGATAAACTTGTGAAGAAAGGTCAGTGATTTCGCCTATTGCAGAACCTTGTTCAGTATTATATTGTCCTTTGTATCAGAGCCCAAACGCAATTTCTTATGTGTTCTTATTTATACTTTCTTTAGATGAGGTAATCCTCTTAGTTCCGGCTTCAGGACTTGAAATCAAATTAAATCTAATCTAATCGGATGTTCAATATCATGTGTCTATTTCCGGATTCGTCTTTTCAGTTCCTCTGATTTCTGCTTCAACCATTCTCGTTGAATTGTGAGCGGGTCTTCTGCCATTGTCTTTTCAAATTGATCCACTTCAGTCTTGTTTGCTCCCGAAGATCTCAATCTTAGAAGGTTCCTGTAATTTTTTAGAAAGTTTTTGCAGACAACTTTGGTTGAGTCAGAAAAGTCCCTTGTGTCCTTTATATAATGAGCAGTAGAATCAAGCAAAGAATATGATTGCTCGTTATATGATAGCTCGTAAAACAATTCCAGCATAAGAATTCTTGCATCCATTTTGAACACGAAAATATCAAGATCTATCTGCGATATGAATTCCAGTGAGCGTTCATATTTTTTCTTTGAGAAGTTAAGAAAAGCATTCGAAAACAATTTCATATTCTCCCGGTGTTTTATGTGAAGCTCTGAAGTATACTTTCCTATAAACTCTTCAAGCCACTTCGTCTCACCAAGCAATGCTGACCTTGTAACAATGTTTCTGTAAAGAATTATGTGAAAGTCTTCTTTGTCAGACTTCCGGTAAATGTTGTTTTTGAAAATGTATTTGTAGATGTCAAGAAGCTCCTCATCAGCGCGCCTGATAGAACAGTAAGACATTAAGATATTCCAGAATGTGTAGTTCTCTGTTTGTCCGAACAACTCCTTGCTTTTCTTCAAGAGTTCTTTCACACGGTAATAATATTCCCGTCCGGACTTATCCTTATTCATTTTGTAGATAAGGTAGAATATTATCACGTAAGGATAGAAGCGGTCTTCACTTACCTCCATTGTCTTCATCATCTTATCTGCATTGAGATTATCCAGCAGATTACTCATCAAATTATTTCGCACATTCAGATTGTATCCAAGAGCAATGTTCTTTTCATCTTCTATAAGAAAACTGTTCATCAGTCCTGCCACAAGTATATTCTCACACGCGGCGAGTGAGTTCTCAAATGAGTTCACAAAATCATCCCTGTCGAGAGAATAATCTTTTTGCAATTTGCTGAGAAAGTATCGCTCAATAAAATCGTTAGTTCCACCTGAGTCATTCTTGTTCTTCTCTTCAATTGCTGCTCTGTATTCCTTGTCGTAGTCACGGTAAAGTTTGCGCATCCTCAATTGATTTGCCAGATAATAGTTTCTGCGGTTGCTGTCATTTCTGAATTCAATCTGGCGGAAAAACTCTTTGCAGACTTTTATCATGTCAGAAGACAAAGTCTTCACAAGTTGCTGTGCATTACCCTTTGCCTTAACCGGATACAGCTTGGCAAAAATGTAATCGTTGTTAAGGTTCCTATCACTGAAATCAGGATAGAATGATTTGAGAATCTTAAGAAATGGATTCAGGTCTCTGCCAACTGCAAAAAAAGGAGATGCAGTAAATTTTTCCAGATCTTTGAATTCTTCCGGAGATAACGTCTTCAGAATCTCAATTAGCTTTGAATCCTTCAAGAGATTTTAATTTGGTTTTTGGATAACTCTTTTAGAATACAACTCCATTATGCATTCACTTCATTTTGGCACATGGATTTCATAGCTCAGTTAAACAGATCATCTTAGGGATTTCGTAACTAATCAATTTATGAAAACATTGATTTGTCTTCAATTTAGAAGAAAAATGTGATTTGGAGCTTCAACATTTAGTGAAAAGTTGTCCAAAATTTCTTTGCTGCAATGACGTTAATAACGTATTTTTGCTAAACTTTTTAGTATCAAAATTTCATAAAGGGGGGTAAGAATGTTCCGAAAGTTTTCTTCAGTTGCATTATCATGTCTCATCATTTTTTCATTATTCTTTGCATTTGCAGCGTTCATCCAAATTGATGATGAAAAGATTGTTCTATCTCAAGAACAAACTATTCCTGTGAATCTTCATCACCAGAACGTTCCGGATCCTGTTCCTTACATTTATGATGAATTCACAAAACCTGAAAAGAAGACAGGCACAAGTAACTCACAAAGCATAAATTCTGACTGGCAAAATTTTGTACTAAGTCAGATCGAAAAGGAAGAATACAATATCAATTTTGATGAATCATCCGGAAAATTTATATCTCCCAACAGAAGAAACAATATCACCTTCTCTTACTTCAATGATGGATTCTCTGCAAAGACATTGAATACAAGAGTTCCTTTGTTTGATCAAAATGATAATACAATTCCGGATGTAGAGAAGAAGTACAAAGAAATCGACGCATGGGAAGTGAAATTAAAACTTGAGGAAGTTGGACGCAAATCTGCGGGCAGTAAGAATTTCAGCAACTGTGATTATTCAACCATTAACAACGAACTAGTTACCGACGGGAACAACGCGTTTGTTGAAAATGAAAACATCAGGATCGATTATGTTAACGATGTGAATGGTATGAGACAGGATTTCATAATTAAGAGAAAACCTGCGGGAAATGGTAATCTGAAACTTAAAATTTCTGCGAAGACAGATCTTAAGATGGTTCTAGGCGCGGATGCTCTGATGTTTAAGACTGATAAAGGTGAAGAGATGATGAAGTATTCTTCGCTTAAAGTCTGGGATGCAAATGGCAGAGAACTTAGAGCTTACTTTGAAAGATCCGGCAAGGCGGGTTTCAGCATCTGCGTCAATGATGAACAGGCGCAATATCCTGTAACGATAG
>CALEVL010000233.1 GCA_937924675.1 uncultured Ignavibacteria bacterium
CAAGTCCTCCGAATGTTTCTCCGTCATACAAGAGCGTATGACTGCTGTCATCAAAAGTTTGTCCCTTGAGTGTGTTGTAATAGAATGAAGTATCAGTAAACTCTTTTGTATTGTATCCCAGAAGCTGAAAGTTCAGATAATAGTTTGATGCAATGTTGAAGCTTCCGTCAATTCCAATGTTTCTGTTGAATCCGGTAAAATCAAATGTGTAGTCTGCATGGGGACTTTCTTCCCTGTCTGAAAGCACCATGCCAATATAGTCCTCGCCGCCAAGATCATACTTCAGACGAAAAATGTTCGATAGAGATTTCTTATTGCTCGACAAGAAGTAGCTTCTCTCGAGAAGCGGAAGAATGAACGGTGTGTTCTCATCATACGCAGAGAGAAATCCCATCTCCATCTTGCCCGTTCTGCCACTCAGTTTCAGAGCAGCAAGCGGATTATTGATGGAACGGGTATAGATCACATTAATAGGAGTTGTAAAATTCTGCTTGCCCTCGAGGAAGAACGGACGCTTCTCGGGATAGAATAATGCAAAAGGCGAGTTGATGCTGATCTGCGGAGCGTCTGCCTCAACCTGACTGAAATCCGGATTGAGAGTTGCATCAAGTGTAAGTGTAGAACTAAGTCCGTACTTTGCATTAATTCCAATCTGTCCCTGAATATCATCATGTTTGAATTCTGAATCAGGATTTGACGGATCTTCAAGTGAACTTCCCTGCGTTCCAAGAATGTACGGAAGAAACTGAATGTCCTTTCCTCTTTCAACATCCTTGATCCCTTTCAGAAATCCTGACTGCCCCATAAAGTTTGGGTCATCTCTTGAGACTGAAGCCCAGTAAATTTCCTGCCGTGCGCCGCGGGGCCGGTTACGGATTATGTGCATTCGCCAGATCTGCTCCTTTGTTTCAGGAAATCTCAGACTCTTGAACGGTATCCTGAATTCCGCCGTCCATTTATCATTATAAATCTTTGCTTCAGAATCATATATGATATCGAAGTTTGAATCCTCGTTGTTCGTTGTCCACAGAAGATCTCCTTGTATGCCTTTCGGATTGCAGTACATTTCAAAGCCTTGCTTAAGTCCGCCGTAAGTATCTATGAATGCGCCAATCCAATCATCAGCATACATTCTGTCGCGGTCGCTCATTGAAGCTCGCAGACTCTTCATGTCAGTCTCATAGGCAGTAAATCCAAAGTAAAGATATTCTTCATCATAGAATACCCGGCCTTCTGTTTTCACTTCGGGTTTTATGTTGTCTCCCGGACTGATTTCAGTGAAGTTATCTATCAATGCAGCTTTTTCCCAGACATACTCATTTAGATCGCCGTCAATCTTAATATTCTCTGCCGCCAGCCGCGGTATGTTCAGCTCGGGTTTGATGTTTGGTATGAATGTGGATGTTGAATCAGGATTGTCATCTGCAAAACTGATTCCTGCAAAAAGTAAGAATAGAAAAATATAACGAAATGTTCTCCCCGCCAAATCTGCTTTAATTTTGTTTTATTAGCTTTGACGAAAATACGAAAATCAAGTTTCAATTATCGTGAAAAACTTTTATGCTGATATGGCAGTGAATGATGATCACATGCAGATCTTTGCCGTTGTTAGTCTTAGCGAGCAATTCCTGCCTGCAGGGTTTGTTTCTGTTGAAGCGTCGTAGGCGGGCGAGCTTGACCAACAACAACAGAAACATCCTTTGACATGCTGTGCGGGAGGTTCGGTCTAATCTAAAAATTCAATGATGTCGTCAATTCCGATTTTGGTGTTCGCTGCAACATCTTTCAAAATGTTCCTTAAAGTGCCAAGCTTGATAGGATCGTGATTTGGGATCGTAAGATGGTGAGTAGTTTCACCCGAAACTCTTGAAAGTCTTATGTGGCTGCCCTTTTGTCTGGTTTTAACGTATCCCAGTTTTGCAAGCGCCTTTAGGAGAACACTCGCAGAAACATCTCTTGGAATCTTCATGTATTGATATATTCATCCCTCACAAAATGCAGTCTGATAATGAACGGCATCTCCTCTTCTTCAAAGTGGCAGGTAACAGCTTCCTTAATATTCTCCTTCAATTGTTCCTCGCTATCTGCTTCCGTATTGATTGACTCTCCAAGTGCCCTGGCGCTAAATCCACCCTCCGGAGATTCCTCGATAACAAAGGTTAGTTCCTTTTTCATATTCTGATGTTTATTTCATTTTCCTTGTAAGACCTTACAAACTGACATTCAATTTTATAATGTGTCAATTGCTACTAATGAAAAGCAATCATTTGTAATTTACATTTGAATCATTCATAATTCAATATTAATTTCAAAATACTTAATCACAAAATAACTAAGCACCCCGACTGCATTTTACTTTTTGCAGTTGTTCG
>CALEVL010000234.1 GCA_937924675.1 uncultured Ignavibacteria bacterium
GACTCAGCGGGATGACTAAGCGGGAGACTCAGCGGGGACGAGAAAACTATGACAATCTTCTGCATTTTATTAGAGCAATCTTAAGCATACATTTACGTAAGATATGATAGAGCTTCCTCCCGACAACATAGATTGTTGCCATTCAAGTAAAATTAACATTCAATACTTGTTATGGTTAGAAGTTACAGATATATCATTTATTTTGTTTATGCCTTAGCGGCGCTTGCAATTGGAGTTTCAGCCGTAAGCCGATTGTATATAAAAGCTGACCTTCCTTTTGAATACGGCTCCTCCCGCCACGAATCATTTATTGAAAGCAGTTTCGCTGAATTCACTACGGGTGATCAGATCATTGCTGTTGATGGCATTCCTGTTGAATCAGCATTTGAGATTGAAATAATAGTGGACAATAAACTGCCCGGCGATATTATTCCTGTTACTTTTGCCGATCGTTCATCCGTAACCAAATCTTTGCCGGTCACTCTTGTCAAATACTATGATGATTATCTCTTCATCATCGTTACTACAATAGCGGGATATGCCTTTTGGATATTGGGAGTATTTGTGATCGGCTCAAAGCCAAACGACAAGGCGGCAGTTCTCTTGTTTCTGACACTTGTTACTTTTTCGGTTGCCATTCTTTCAACATCCGGACATTACGGGAGAGGTTCTGACTGGATAGGATATATTGACCGTATTTCACATGTACTAAGTTATCTCTGGGGAAGCATCTTCTTTCTGCAGTTCATGATGAACTTTCCTTTTGAAGCTTCAAAAGGAACAAAGCGAATATCATATCTGATGTATCTTGTGATTTCGGTATTCTCTGTACTTGCTTCATACACTTGCTATGTTACATTGCGTGATCTGAACACTCCTTGGCATGAAGTCAATGAGGAAATATGGAAGATCAGCGAAATGATACTCTTTGCATGCCTGATTGCGGGAACATTGATACTGATCATTAAGTACATGAGAATGAGTGATAAGGAAAGCAAGAGAAAGATCGAGTGGATATTCTGGGGCATAGCACTTGGAGTCGGACCGTTCATTATCTTCTGGCTCGTTCCAAACATATTCGAACTGAAATACATGATCAGTGAAGAATTCATACTTGCATTTCTGCTTGTAGTGCCTGTATCATTTGCCATAGCAGTAGTGAAGTATCATGTTCTTGACATAGAAGTGATCATAAAAAGAAGTATAATATATTTTGCTCTGATCGGGATTCTGATATTCTTCTACTTCGAAGTGATCTTTATATCAAGCAATTATTTTACAAAGTATTTCGGCTATGAGTCTAAAGTCTTCTATATCCTGGCTGCCATCCTTATTGCTCTTCTGCTAAACCCGTTGAGACTTAAGATCAAGAGTCTTGTTGACAGGTTTTTCTACAGAGAAAAATATGCATTCGATAAAGCTATCCAGAAAGTAACTTCTGCAACAAAAGAATGTCATACGTATGAAGAGATTGGCAAAACACTGCTTGAAGAGATCAACATACTAATTCCCGTAAAATCCATTGCAATAGTTTCAAAAACTTTGACTGGGGACAGGATCCGAGTTCTTTCACAGAATAATTTTGATGTGCTTCAGAAGAATATCGGAGCATTTCGTGTGAAGAATCTGCTTTCGAGAGTCGATCTTCCTTTTTCATTAACGCAGAAAGTTGAACCCGGAATTCAATTTAATAACAAACTCGAGGCGATTCTAAAGAGATGGCAGATCGCACTGATTATACCGCTTTCATTTGACTCCAGCGAAACAGTCGGCGCCATTGTTATGGGAGATAAGTTATCCGGCATGAGATACTCGCAGTCGGACCTTCAGCTATTGAACACAATTGCTTCATCGGCTGCGCTTTCAATAAAGAGAATGGAACTTCAGGAGAAGCTTTTCATGGAAGAAATGGAACTCGAAAAAGCAAATGAACTAAGTGAGCTTAAGTCATACTTTGTTGCAAGCGTATCACACGATCTTAAGACTCCGCTTTCTGCAATCAAGATCTTCTCTGAACTGCTTCAGAATGAAAACATTACAAAGGAAAAGTCCAGGGAATATCTTTCCATCATTGAAGGTGAAACGGAAAGACTAAAGCGAATGATTGACAATGTTCTGAACTTTTCAAAGATTGAGAAGGGACTAAAGCAATTCAACTTCAGGAAACTTGACCTGAATGAAGCCGCAGATGTAGTGATGGAGAGAATGAACTATGAACTCAACATGCAGAAATTCAAAATTGACAAGTCAATTTCTTCAGAACCTCTTTACATAAACGGAGATCCTGATGCGATCACATCCATACTTGAGAATCTGATTTCCAACTCAATCAAGTATTCAGAAAAGAATAAACTTCTAAGGATCAGTACGAAACGTATGAACGGAAATGCAGAAGTGACAGTAGAAGATGCCGGCAGAGGAATATCCGAAAGCAATCTCAGGAATATTTTCGATCCGTTTTACAGAGAGGTCAGTGCAGAGAAATCAAGTGTAAAAGGAGCAGGGCTAGGGCTGGCAATTGTAAGAAATATTGTTGAGGCGCATAATGGAAACATAGAAGTAGAGAGCAAAGTCGGACAAGGAAGTACATTCCACATAATTTTTCCCGAATACAAAAATGGAAACAAGAATACTAATAATTGAAGATGACCCTGCAATTCAGACAGGTATGAAGGATATGCTGGATCTGGAAAGCTATAAGACGATCCTCTGCTCAGACGGCAGAGAAGGTCTTGAAACGGCTTTGAAAGAAAATCCGGATCTTGTGCTTCTTGACATCAGTCTCCCATCGATGAATGGATTTGATGTTTGCAGAAAACTCAGAGAAAAGAATTTCCATAATCCGATCATAATGCTCACATCAAGGAGCGAACAGGTTGACAAAGTACTCGGCCTGGAGCTTGGCGCAAATGATTATGTGACGAAGCCTTTCGATTCGCGGGAACTTCTGGCGCGCATTCATACTCAATTGCGAAGCCATGAGATTTCGAACAGGAAGTTTTACAAGGATGAAGCAATTGACAGCGAACATTCCGTGAGGAAGCTTCTTGCAATAATGTTCACAGACATAAAAGATTATTCAAAGAAGATGGGAAGTGATGAGAATCTTGCAATAAAACTTCTCGGAATTCACAATGATATTGTGAAAGAAGTTGTAAAATTTTATGACGGGAAGATAAAGGAAGTTATAGGTGATGCATTTGTGGTTTCATTTGAGAGTGCACTCGAAAGTGTTGAATGCGCGTGTGAGATTCAGAAGAGGTTCAGGACTTATAATGAACAGTCTGGTGACGATGAGAAGATAGTGATTCGGATAGGCATTCATCTGGGTGATGTGATTGAGTATGATAATAAGATCATTGGTGATGCCGTGAATATTGCAGCACGGATTCAGGAAAATGCCGTGCCCGGCGGAGTAACAATGTCTGAAAGCGTGTATTCAGCAATTAAGAATAAAGTGCACTTCAATATTGTCTTTACAGGAGAGAAGAGTTTGAAAAATATAAAAGAGCCTTTAAACATTTATGTGGTCGAATCTTAAACGTAAATCTAAATAATCAATCTATGATCAGGATACTTGTTATCGAAGATGATCCTGCAATTTCAACCGGACTCAAAGAGAGTCTTGAAAATGAGGGATATAAAATAATTGTCAGGAATGACGGAGAGGATGGACTCAATTCGGCTTTCAACGAAAATCCTGCTCTGATATTGCTTGACATCATGCTTCCGTCAATGAGCGGGCTTGAGATTTGCATGAAGCTCAGAAAGCAGGGAGTCGTTACTCCTATTATAATGCTTACTGCCAGAGGAGATGAAGCCGATAAGCTTTTGGGATTTGAACTCGGTGCGGATGATTATGTTACTAAACCGTTCAGCATGAAGGAATTGATTGCCAGAATAAAAGCAATTCTGAAAAGGCGGATTGCCATTGAAGACAGCTTTGATTTTTATGAGTTTGAGGATGTGAAAGTGAATTTCAAGAGCATGGAAACGACTAAAGATGACAAACCCGTGAAGATGTCTCTTAAAGAATATGAACTGTTAAAATATTTCATCAGGCATATTGATGAAGTGGTTACCAGGAATATGCTTCTGGATGAGGTCTGGGGATATGATGTATTTCCTACAACAAGGACCGTTGACAACTACATACTAATGTTGCGGAAAAAGATTGAAACAAATCCGGCGATTCCAAAACATATACAGACAATACATTCTGCCGGATACAAATTTGTGAAGTGAATAAGCTTAAAGCAAAGAATTGATCAAAAGTTCATACCGGCACTGTATGAAGTCTGCAAGTTCAATCTCAACTCAATCTTTTCCGGATGTGTGATCATTACAGAAGAAGGAAAACTTTCTTCCAAAGTATTCTTTTTCTCCCAGGTAAATCAAACCGATTTTTTCAATGACTCTTATCGAAGCAATATTTTGAGGATATGCCAGAGCAACAATCTTTTCAAGTCCGAGATTTTCCGTTCCGTATTTTAGAGTTTCCAGTGCAATTGACGTTGCAATTCCTCTGCCCCAGTATGGTTTATCAAGCAGGTACGCGATTTCAATATTGCCGTCAGGCAAAGTATTGAACCCGCAATGCCCGATCAGCTCTCCCGTTAACTTATCAACACATCCCCATATTCCGAAGCCTTTTATTTTGTAACTTCTGATAAATGCACTGAGCATTTGTCTTGTTGCATTCTCGTCAACCGCGCCGCCGAGTCCGATATATTTCATAACATCTTCATCGGCATACATTCTGCTCATAGCCGGAAGGTCATCATCTGTAAACTTCCGCAGAAAAACATCTTTTGTTTCAATGTTCATTATCAGTAGGAATAATTTTAGGAGAAACTTTTATACGTTCCAATGCGTATTTTGAGTAACTTATAACATCAATCCAAACCATGACAAAAAGAATAGCACTTTTAATAATTCTGCTTGTATCGTCAAACTCATACTCACAGATCACACAGGATGACAAATACAAATACTCTGTTGACCTTAATAATGTTACAGACAACAAGCTGACCATTGAGTTGATAACTCCAAAGACTGATGCTTCTGTTGTTAGATTCATGCTGCCGGCAATGGTTCCGGGTACATATTCTGTGTATAACTTCGGAAGATTTGTATCCGATCTCAAGGCATTTGACAATTCAGGAAACGAACTTGCTGTTACAAAACCGGATATTGACTCATGGGAGATAGCCAATGCTGCAGACCTATACAGGATCACATATAAAGTCAGACAGACATTCGGCGATAAGGAAGAACCTAAGATATTCGAACCGGTAGGAACAGGAATATCAGAAGGTGAAGTATTTGTGTTCAACAATCAGGGTTTCTTCGGTTATTTCGATGGACTTCTAAAGAATGAGTTTGAGCTTAAATTCAAAAAGCCGCAGGGTTTCTTTGGGGCAACCAGCATGATCCCGGTTTCCAGGGATGATACAGAGGAAATTTTCACTGCTCCCGATTATAATACAGTGGTTGACAATCCGATAATGTTTACCGTGCCTGATACAGCAACCATAAGATTTGACGAAATGAATGTTCTCATATCAGTGTATTCACCCGGTAAAGGCATTACCGCTAAAGATTTTCAGGAACCAAACAGGAAACTACTTGAGGCAATCAGAAAACACCTTGGAGGAACACTGCCGGCTGACAGATATACCTTCTTGTATTATTTTGCAGACATGACTTTAGTAGGCTCGGGAGATTTCGGAGCACTTGAACATAATTATTCCTCATTTTATTACATGCCGGATTTTCCTGCACAGGCAAAGCCGTTCATCCTGAAGCAAATGCAGTCAACCAATGCCCATGAGTTCTATCACATTATTACCCCGCTTAATCTTCATTCGGAAGAAATCGGCGAATTTGATTTCAACAATCCCAAAATGAGCAAGCATCTTTGGCTCTATGAAGGAACTACTGAGTATTTTGCGGATTACATTCAATTGAAAGAGGGTTTGATCAGCATGGATGAATTCAAGGAGAAGCTCGTGGAAAAACTAAACGGGTCAATGAATCACAATGATTCGCTTGCGTTTACGACTATGAGCGCCGGGGCTCTTGATGAACACAAAGATGAATACAGAAATGTTTATCAAAAGGGTGCTTTGATCGGACTTTGCCTTGACATTTTAATTCGAGCCGAATCCGGCGGACAGCAGGGTTGGCAGGATATAATAAACAAGCTTGTTTTGAAATACGGAAAAGACAGATCATTCAAAGATGATGAACTCTTTGGGGAGATAGAAGCATTGACTTCTCCGAAGATCAGAGAATTTCTCGATACTTATGTTGACGGAAACAACCGGATACCTTACAATAAATATCTTTCCATGATAGGACTTAAAGTTGAGAGCACTCCATATCAGGTTGCAGATAAAGGAGAGATACAAATGGGATTCAATCCAGCCACATACAGACTAAAGGTGAACAAGCTGATAAATCCTGACAATGAAATTGTTAAGAGTCTCGGATTGAAAGAAGGAGATGAGTTTGTTTCATTCAACGGTAAACAGATAAATTATTTGAATGCGATGGACATGTTTGGTTCGCCAAATAATCCAACGAAACAGGGAGACAAGCTTGAACTGGTCGTGGCTCGGGAAACCGGGGGAAAGTCGGAACAGGTTACACTCAAGACAACGATCAATAATACAAAAACAGAATACGAATTCTCTGTTAGCGAAGCAAAGAACAAGACCGCAGATCAGGAATCATTAATGAAATCATGGCTTGGAAAGAATTGAAATGTGAGAGAATCAACTGATTCACCATTGATTGATGACACGAAGTATTAGGTATGATTCAAAGCTTAGTTGAATTACAAAACGAGACTTTCTATTTTGAGCCATTACAAAATTAATTTTAGGAGGTTGGTGATGAAGCATTTAGTGAAAGTACCGTTTGCAATTCTTATAATTTCAATACTTGCTGTAGTTTCAGGATGTTCAGGCACTTCACCTGAGTATTCACAATACAGAAGTGATCTGGACAATCAAATGCAGGAAATGATCAACGTTCTTTTTGGCGGACACAACACAGAGTTTATGGAAAAATATGTCGATCCATCTTACATACAGAAAATGGGGGGAATGAACAGCGCGATGATACCATTTACAAACGATCGTGCGCGCGCGTTGCAGGCGGCTTTGCGTATAGCAAAACAAACTGAACCAACTTATAATCCGGCAGGAAAACAAATGTCATATTTTGGTACGGGACTGCCTGTTCCAATTGTATTTAAGATGAAGAGTGGCAAATGGTATCTTCAGGATGACTGGCTGAAACAGTAAAGTTAGAATTCCTTTTACGGTAGGCTATTCGTTTGCACTGTAAAACATTATTAATGACCTGCATATATTTTTTCATGCAGGTCATTCTTTTTATGTCATTCATGTCAGATTTCTGAAATTTTCTTTACAAGAAATCCGGTTGATTGATAAAATGAATCTGCTGATTACGGACGGATCACTCCAACAAAAGCCAATGCATTATTCTCAGCTATGCTGAGATCACCGGCATCTGTGAAGTTATCTCCGTTGAGATCCGTATCAATATATCCGGACGCAAATCCAAATGCATCATTATCAATCAACCCTGTGTCCGTTGCATCAACAACTCCATCCTGATCAACATCTCCTGAGTATATAGTCCACCTTGAACCTTTAAGCTGAAGATTATTGCCGTAAGCCCTGGAAGATGAATCGGTGAAGTCATAGCTTAAAATGTTTGAAGTGAAAGTCAACGGTGCAGAGCTCCATGTCTCAACAGAATTTCTGTGTTTGATCACAAGAAAATACCCGGTGCCGTTTTCTGCATTCAGAAAATTGAATGACGCATTTCCGGAAGAATCAATAACTGTAATTGCTGAATCAACTTGTATATAAGGTGGAGATAAGTTTCTCAGATAAGCAGTTACTGTATCTGCCTTCATTGTATTTGAGTTTGGATTATAAGATCCCTCAAGCAATGCAGTTAACAATAGAGTTTTTGGATTGATGCCGCCTGTAGTTGTTTTCCGTATTGTTCCATTCTCTCCTACAGCCCATGCTGTCAGTGGATCAATCGTACAAATCGAATAGAAATTGGATTCAGAGCCGCTCGGTTGTGCTGTCCATTGCGCTCCGGAATTAGAGGTTGCAAGCATAGTCCCACCGTCACCGGCTGCAAAACCATTGCTTGAATTTGAGAAATCTATTGAACGGATAAAGACATTAACATTTGTTGTCTGCGTGATCCAGTTCGTTCCGCCGTTGGTAGTTGATAGAATCATGCCGTTGAATCCTGTAATCCATCCCGTAAGAGTATTCGTGAAGTTTGCGCAATGAAGAAGCAATCCCGTTCCTGATGATTGCGAGAACCAGTTTGTTCCTCCGTTGGAAGTTTTTCTTATCGTGCCTCCGTCTCCTGCAACCCAGCCGGTTTGCTGGTTCACGAAAAAAACAGAGTAAAGAGTATTACCGGTGCCGCTTGTTTGTTGTAACCAGTTTGCACCGCCGTTAGATGTAGTAAGAATTTGTCCTCCGCCGCATGAGATCCATCCTTTCGACGCATCTGCAAAATGAACATACCACAGTGACGCACCGGTACCGCTTGCCTGATCTGACCAATTGAATCCGCCGTTTGTTGTTTTCTTTATGAGTCCACCGTCGCCTACAACCCATCCTGTGTTTTGATCAAAGAAGTATAAAGCCCAAAGCATCTGGAAAGTATTACTTGTTTGATTGCTCCATGTTGATCCTCCGTCAGTTGATTTTATGATCAAACCTCCGCTGCCGCTTATCCAGCCGGTGCTTTCGTCAACAAAGTAAACTTCCGTGAGTGTGTTTCCCGTGCCGGAGTTAATCGTGATCCAGCCCTGTGAATAAGCCGTATTGGAGAATGTAAGAAACATGAGCAGCGGTAAGAGTTTGGTTGAGTTCATGGCAGAAGATTGATTTATCAGCAAACTTACTCAACTTATACTGATTTTCAAAATATTGTCCAGGATCAGACATTTTTTGAGCTCACATTGAATAAGTAAAGAAAGCCATTATGCTCAACCATGAAGAGAGATCATTATTCAATGAGACCTTTACACCATCTCCGGGAACTGTGTAAGCAACATGTCCGTGAAAGTACCAATTCTTATCAGGAAAATATTTTACCGTTGTGTTTATTTCAAAACCATAACTCTTGTCAGGCAAAACTGAAAGCGCAGGATTGCCTCCAACATTATTTAGATAATCAGCGCGGAATAACCAGAGTTGAGTAACCAATTCCATGGATTGCAGCGGTCGCAGTTTCAATTGCAATCTCTCTGCTATGACATTGCTGATCTGCACTATTTTGAAATGATTAGCTCCCTGTATCCATTCTTCTCCGTTACCACCTGAAAGCAGAGGATCCCATCTTTCAAATTCAGGTGTTTCCGGATCATCCCCTGTAAATATGGAATGTCTGAAAGTTATATAAGGTGAATACTTTGTGCCGGCAAAACTCCATCCTATCTCACCGTAACCTCCCCAAGCATTCATCTCAAAATCGCTGTGAAACTGCCTGGCTATCTCAGTCTTGAAAATCAAACCACCTTTACCCGGCAGAGGCAGATGATAATAACGAAGGTCAGCTACTTTTAGTCCATTTCTTTGAAGCACGGAATTCTCTGTAAAATATTTGAAAGTAGATTGAGGAACTGTCACATAAGTCAATCCGATCTGATGTTTTGAATTTTCTCCAAGCTCCGCATTTACAAGTCGTATTTTTGTTTTGGTATCAGTCTGTGCAAATTCATCAGGATCAATTTCCATGATTTGAATTCGATTTCTGTTGTGTGCAAATGCAAGCTGAAAAGTAAGGTCAGTTGCCCATCTCGGATTCAACTGGAGAGCAGATTTATATGAACCGTTTGATGAAGTGTTTCTTATCAATAAACCATCGCCAATACTTGTTTGATATCTTCCGGCCTGCAGAAGATATCTGATGCTGTTGCCACCGGAAGTCCTGTAGCCGGCAAACACACCTCCAAATGCATCTTCAAGTGCGGTAAAAGTATTGTTCGGTTGTGTGAATAGATCTCTGCCAAGCTTCCAGCTTGTAATAAGACTTGTACCACCGAAAATATAAACCGGTTTCACAATGGGAAACATGGTGTATAATCCGGCGGAAACAAAACCTTCGTACCAGGAGGAAAACCCTTTGCCCGGCGGAGATCCTTCAGTCAGCGGATTTCCGTTTAGCATTTCATCAGGTCTGCCGTACCATGAATTAGTATTGCTGTACAGCATCTGACCTGTCTTGAACGTGGCTTCAAGAATTGAATTGGAAGTTTGAATCAATACGGGAAAATCTTTCAGCCTGCCGGAGCTCAGTACACCGTATGAACGATACTTCGATTCGGCTTTCTCTCTGATCTCGATGAGAAGTGTTATTACTAATCCTCCGGACTCTTCCGGCTGAATTATGTAATCAGCTCCGGCTACTTCGGGCAGTCTCAATACTTTGCCGAGATATGCATTAACTACCACTCTGTTATACTTCTCACTCGGATAAAGATAAAAATTTCTGATGACCTTTGCCTTGAGAGTGTTAAGAAATGCTGTATCATTGCCGGGGTTGATGAACTTTACGGCTACACTTCTTATGACTTCTCCTTCAAACGGAGTATATGAACCTTGCGCAGAAACACAATTAGCAAGAATTACCAGGGTAATAAGATGAATGGCAGCAACAAGTACGACTTTCATAAAATCAACTTGAGTGACTCACTGTGGAGAGTTAGACTTAGTATGTTGTCCATCCTCCGTCAGTTGCAAGATTTGCTCCGGTCATATTTGCCGCATCATCTGAGAGCAGAAACAATATGATTGCTGCTTGCTCCCAAGGTGTTGAGCCTCTGTGATTCTCATCTGCAATCTGAAGCAGACTCTGTGATTTAGCTCCTGCCATGCTCGAACCCTTTCCCTTCTCCTGCATCCATTTAACATACTCATACGCTCGGAAAACCATCGGCGTGTCAGTCTGAGCCATATTTACGGAGTTGATCCTGATGTTATGTGCAGCATAATCTATGGCAGCATTTCGTGTAAGTCCTATCACTGCATGCTTGCTTGCTGAATAAGCACAGTTTCCGGGAAGTCCGGTAAGGCCTGCAATTGAACCTATATTGACTATTGCTCCTCCATTGGATTGTTTGAGCATCTGATTCAGTTCTGCCCTCATTGAATAAAACACACCGTGAACATTTGTCTCAAACACTTTGAGCCAGTATTCATCCGAAGCATTGTGAATGTTTGAAGGCAAGAGTTCTCCTTGTTTCTCAAAGTCTTGCGGCTTTGTCGGATCATTGCCATCCATTACGCCGGCAGCATTCAATGCAAGATCAAGTTTACCAAACTTATTGATTGTCTCAGTTACAATTCTTTCCGCCTCAGCAGGTTTTGATACATCTGCAATGACTGATATTGAATCACCACCAAGCTTGTTGATTTCATCAACCGTTGCCTGAAGCTCATTTTCTTTTATATCAACGCAAGCAACTTTTGCGCCTTCCTTTGCAGCCCTGATTGCAGTACAACCTCCGATGCTCCCCGCGGCAGCTCCGGTAATGAGCAATACTTTGTCTTTGAATCTTCCCGGAAAGTATGATTCCGGACTTGTTGGATTAATCCCCATAGATTTAATTTTTTAAGAGTTAACAATTTAACAGCAGTTGTGATGAACCATAGTTTATCATAATTAGTTTCGCACCAAACCAAGAAAAATAAGATTCAAGCTCAAAGAAGATTCTGAATCAAGAAGTCTAACCAAGCTTCATCAACACTTCTTCAATCTCCTCTCCTCTTACATTGGCAAATCCTTTCTCAACTCCGATAAGTACAAATCCGCATTTTTCAAGAACTCTTCTTGATGCAAGATTATCCTTTGCAGCACGGGCATACAGGGGGCGTTCATTCACAATTTCCAGGAATCCTTTCAAAGCTCTTGAAGCAATTCCTTTGCCCCAATGTTCCCTGCCAATCCAGTATGTGATCTCATTGTTTCCGAATTGTTCAAACTTCATCATATGTCCGGCTATTTTATCTTCATAAATTATCGAACATTTTATTATGGCATCATTGTTCATGATCCTTCTCCAGCGCGAATGAAATGCTTCCTTGTCTTCAGGATCATCGGCAGTGAATGCTGCCATCAATGCTGCATCCGGATCCTTTTGATGTTCAAAGAAGATCTCGAGATCATCGGGAAAAATTTCACGCAATACTATGTTTTCTTCAGCCATAAACTCTTCTATAAAGATACTAACCAAATTCCGGCTGAAACTTTTTCAGAATCTAGTTGTCGGAAAATTCCTTTTCTATGATCAGCTTGTCAGCATAGCTCCTGAAAGTTATTTCTTCCTTCCTGTGCCAGTCAAGATCCTCGCGGAGATTGAATCCTGTTACTGAAAACTCAACTATTATCACATCACCGGATACAGAAATGTTAATACTGTCAAAAGTCTCCTGAATAGTAGCAGTGAACGGAGTAGTCGGGCAGTCTTCCAGTTTCAACATTGCCTTTGCATCATCTCTGAACCATTGTCTTAGATATCCGAAATGTGTATCAGAACATTGATACCCAAGATCCAGTGCGGTAAGAATTTTACATTTGAGATTGCTTCTGTCTCTTGCTGCATTACCATCCCACCAGCATTCATTGCCGACAAATGTTGCAACGTAAGCGAGCGCTGCCTTCTCAGGACCGGTGATTGATCTGCAGTAAGCTGTGTCAATAACAATTGAACTTATGGTATCATCCAATTCTTCATTGTAAATATTTTCACGCCAAAGAAACTGCACTTTTTTGTCATCATGAATCTCTCTTCCAGGCAATGTAAAAGTACTGACGAAAATCAATGATAACATAAGCATCATAATCGGGAATTTGTTTTCAATGAATTTCATGAATCTGTACAGTGGGTTCATTTGTCTTATTCTGATGTTGATTTGAAATGCAGTTTCATTCCTTCATGAGATGCCTTGAATTCGAGTTTCTCATAGAATCTGACGGCCTCCGGTCTTTGTTTATCTGTTGTCAGCTGAATCAGGTGAGCACCCCTTTGTTTTGCTTCATCAAGCGCAAACATCATCAACTTGCTTCCAACTCCTTTGCCTCTGCAGTCTTCGCGGACGAAAACCGTTTCTGCCTGTGCCCGCAATCCCCCACGGTATGAGAGATACTGTATGAAGCTCAACTGCATCGTGCCTACAATTTCTCCGCAATCATTCTCGGCCACCATCAATAACTGTGATGGATCCTTGTCAATTTTTTCGAAGGCGATGTAGTATTCTCTGGAAATGTTACTGCCCAAATCCTCACGCATTTTTCCCAGCTTGTCTCCGGCAAGAATTCTTACTATCTGAATAAGATCATCCGTTGTTGCCTTGCGTATTCTGATTCGCATAGTTTCGTGGCAGCGTTGGTAGAGTGTGAATTGTTTAAACAAATTTAGCAAAGTATGCTGAATACTTTAATGCATATTTAAATTATGGTAAAAGTTAAAATGCAAAAGGCACAGAATGTGAGTTGCGGATATTTCTTAATCGCCAATATGATCCTGCATTGTGACTCATCAGTTGCAACTCATATCTATTCAGTGTAATTTGCCAATACTTATTCATCTTTCATTAAAATCCCTGAAATTCATGGCTGAATTTTTATATCTGGTCAAGACTTTTCTTTTCCTGTTTGCAGTCATAGACCCCGTCGGCTCTGTTCCTGTTTTTCTTGAAGCAACTAAGAACTTCGACTATGCAACAAAGAAGAAAGTTGCAATCAAGGCATGCATGATTGCATTCTTCATCCTGCTATTCTTCATCATTGCAGGGCAGTTGATAATGGAAGCGATGCACATTACTTTGCCGGCATTTCAGATTGCGGGCGGACTTGTTCTGTTCTTGTTCGCACTAACCATGATCTTTGGTGAAGGCAAACCGGAAGTGGAAAAACATCTGATCAAGGATTATTCGCATGTAACAGTATTTCCAATAGCAATGCCTTCTATAGCATCGCCCGGAGCGATCCTTTCAGTTGTACTGCTGACTGACAATTATACCTACACAATCCCCCAACAGGCGCTGACATCATTCATTGTTCTGCTCGTAATTGTCGCCACATGCCTATTACTCCTTGCAGCAAGAAGAGTTCAGGATAAGATAGGTGAAACAGGAATACTGGTTATCAGCAATATCATGGGACTAATACTTGCATCATTCGCTATTCAAAATATTCTCAACGGGATCACCGACTATTTTCATATGGAGTTCTGATAAACAGCTTTGCAGCTGTTGTCAATTCTTCTCAACTCTTGTCTTACATTTACAAGCAAGCGATGATGAATTCTGACCATTGCAACCCTTTCTTGTTTGAATCAAATTGATTAATATCATTCCGGATTTAATCAATAAACTTCAAACTTCCTTCACAGATGAAGAACTTTATTATTCTTAAATCCCCAAAACTCTTACTCACACTTGCTCTTGCGCTTCAATGCTCATTCGCATTCTCTCAGATAACCAATTGGAGCTCCAAAGGTCCGGGCGGCGGAGGTGCATTGTTTTCACCTTCATTCAGTCCACATGATCCCGACGAGCTTTACATTGCCTGCGACATGAGCGAGCTGTTTCATTCTTCTGATTTTGGTCTTTCATGGAGAACAATTGACTTCGATCAAATGACCGGAAACAACGGAGCTAATGTCAGGTTTACAAACAATCCCCAGATTTTGTATTGCATAAACTTTGAGAACGATCTGATGACTCCTCACAAGAGCACAGACGCCGGCAATTCATGGAACTCTCTGAGTTCTGATCCTACTGACGGAGGTGCATACAGTCTAAATGCAGATCCCGGCAGTACTGTCCGCTTGCTGACTTCCGACTACACAACTCTCTTCTTTTCATCAAACGGCGGAAGCTCTTTTGCGCAGAAGTACAGCAATGCTAACGGATGTTACGTGGCAGGTACATACTTCGACAGTAACAATATCTTTGTGTGTCTGGATAACGGAGTTCTTGTTTCAACAAACAGCGGCTCAACTTTCTCTATGTCATCACTGACAGGAATTCCATCTACAGAGTCCATAGTATCTTTTGCTGCTGCAAATCAGGATAATGTAATCCGTTTCTTCTGTGTGACTCTGGCAAGCGGTGATGTCTATCCCGGCGTCACAGGTGCAGATCATTACGGATACCGAAATGTTTACTCGCTTGATTGGGGGCAGTCAATCTGGACACAGAGAATATCTGGAATCAACTCTTCTCACAATCCTTTTTTTGTGTCAATGTCGTTTGAAAATGTAAACATTGCATATCTTGCCGGAGGAAGCGATGCCGGCACTCCTGTAGTTTACAGAACATCAAACGGAGGCGCAAGTTGGACAAGCGTTCTGCTGACAACAAATAATCAGAACATATTTACCGGATGGAGCGGCCATGGCGGAGACCGGGGCTGGAGCTACGGAGAATATGCTCTCGGCTTTCAGTGTTCTCCCGTTGATCCGACCAGACTTATCATTACTGATCTCGGTTTTCCTCATATCTCAACCAACGGCGGAAATACTTGGCAACAGGCTTATGTCAATCCTGCCGATCAGAACACAATGAATCTCCCAACTCCCCAGGGAAAATACTACAGCGGCAATGGACTTGAAAACACCAGCTGCTGGTTCCTCACGTGGACAGATTCAAACAACATCTTCGGTTCATACTCTGACATCAGAGGCGTACGCTCAACTGATGCGGGTGAGAAATGGTCATTCAATTACTCCGGCCATTCTTACAACACTATGTACTATGCAGTGAAACATTCAGTTACCGGAGTACTTTACGGAGCAACATCATCCGTTCATGATATGTATCAAAGCACATATTTGGCAGACTCGAGAATCAACAGCGGTACGGGTGCAGTACTTTATTCCACTAATAAGGGTGCAAGCTGGCTCATGCTGCATGATTTTGTGCATCCGGTAATCTGGCTTGCAACCGATCCCAACAATCAGAACAGGATGTATGCAAGTGTCATTCACAGTACGCTTGGCGGAATATTTGTTTCGTCAAATATTCAAAACGGCGGTTCATCAACATGGACAAAGTTATCCAATCCGCCAAGGACTGAAGGTCATCCGTTCAACATCAGAGTTCTGAACGACGGAACATTACTTTGCTCATATTCAGGAAGAAGGAATTCGTCAGGTACATTCACGCCAAGTTCCGGAGTTTTTATGAGCACCAATAACGGTGTAAGCTGGATTGACAGATCGCATACTGGAATGTATTATTGGACAAAAGATGTAGTAGTCGATCCGCATGATGCGACACAAAACACATGGTACGGATGTGTGTTCAGCGGATGGGGCGGACCGCCTAACGGATTGGGCGGACTGTATAAAACAACTAACAGAGGAATTAACTGGACAAAAATAAATAATCTCGATCGGGTCGGCTCGTGCACAATAAGTCCGGTAAATCAGAATGAGATGTATTTGTCAACTGAGGTCAACGGTTTATGGTTCAGCAACAACATAAACTCTGCCACACCTCTGTTCACACAGGTTCAGAGCTATGACTTCCGTCAACCCGAGAGGATCTTCTTCAATCCTCATGATGAGAATGAAGTTTGGGTAACAAGTTTTGGAAACGGAATTAGGAAAGGATTTACTGTTCCTCCTCCATTAAACTTAAATGTAACTTTGGGCATAGAGGGATTTTGGAATGGTGCGATTCAGGTTCAGGATACAATGAAAATCTATCTGCAAAACAATGTGTCTCCTTACGAAACAATTGATTCAGTAAATGTACTTCTGAACAATCAGGGCAATGCATATGCTCAATTTAGCAATGCAGTCAATGGCAATTATTTCATAAGGTTTGAACACAGGAATGCACTTGAGACATGGAGTGCCGTTGCAGTCACTCTGTCAGCAGGACAAACAACTTCTCTCGACATGACATCTTCACAATCACAGGCATTTGGAAACAATATGAAACTCATTGGTTCAAGGTGGACTTTCCATTCAGGAGATGTAAATCGCGACGGGATCATTGACGGAAATGATCTTGGCATTATTGATAATGATGCAGCAGGATTTATTGGTGGGTACGTTCCTGCAGATCTGGACGGCAATGAATTTGTTGATGCAACCGATCTTTGCATTGCAGATAATAACTCATTGAATTTTGTTTCGGTTGTTGAACCATAGAAATATTTTCTGTCAAACAGTCACGTTCAATCTCTATTCAATTTTTAAATTGTCCGGGATAAAACTTAAATAAACATTTCATTTGAAAGGAAAGACAGCACTTATAACAGGAGCTTCGGGAGGAATCGGATTTGATCTTGCGGAACTGCACGCATCAAGAGGCGGAGACCTTGTACTGATTGCGCGAAGCATGGACAAACTTGGAAAGATCAAAACAGAATTTGAGAGTAAATACAAAGTATCGGTGTACATCATTGGGAAGGACCTGTCGGTAATGAACTCATCAAGGGAAATTTATGATGAGCTGAAACAAATGAACATTACTGTTGATTATCTAATCAACAATGCCGGCTTTGGTGTTTATGGAGTGTTTGAAGAGACCGACTGGGAGAAGGAACTTCAAATGATAAATCTCAACATAACTGCCCTGACGTATCTGACAAAATTGTTCCTTCCCGATATGATAGTCAAAGGTGGAGGAAAGATCATGAACGTTGCATCTACAGCAGCATTTCAGCCGGGACCGAAAATGGCCATTTACTATGCAAGCAAAGCTTATGTACTTAGTTTTTCTGAAGCAATAGGAAATGAGTTGAAGGACAGATCAGTTACAGTTACGACTCTGTGTCCGGGTGCAACCCGCACGGGTTTTCAGGAAGCAGCAGACATGCAGGAAAGCCGGCTTGTAAAAGGAAGAAAATTACCGACTTCAAAAGAAGTGGCTGAATACGGATATAATGCAATGATGAAAGGAAAGGCAGTAGCTATTCCGGGATTCATGAATAAGATGCTTGCATTCGGAGTCAGATTTTTTCCCAGATCAATGGTAGTGAAGATTGCAAGGTTTGCGCAGGATCAGAGATAAATTGCAGTGGCCGATTTGCCGGGGAAATGAAAAAGTTATTTGTTGTTTAGCTCAATCTTAAAACTTGTGCCTTTCCCCAGAGTTGATTTGACTGATATTTCGCCACCGTGTTCAGCAATGACCCTTCGTGTGATGGAGAGTCCGAGACCGGTACCTTTTCCGTATTCCTTTGTCGAGAAGAATGGTTTAAAGATCTTATCGAGATTTTCCTTTGAAATGCCCTGACCGTTATCAGATATAGTAATGATCACTTTGTCCCCGGATAATTTTGTAGCAAGTGTAACTTCACCTTTTGCCGGAATAGCCTGAATTGCATTTGTTACGATGTTTGCAATCGCTTCTTCAATCTGCGCCTGATCAAATTCAATCGGCTTCAGTCCGCTATCAAAGTTCTTCTTTATTTTAATTTCTTTCTTTCCGGAAATATGTTTAACATCCTCAGCAATCTTGGAAAGAACTTCATTGATGTCATTGAGTTTCTTGCTTGACTTCATTGGTCTGGAGAAATTCAAAAGATGTCTTATGGACTTTGTGATTCTGGTTGTTTCATTCAATATCGCAGACAGTTCTTCGAATTCTTCATCCCCCAGATTCTTGTTAATCATGAGATAGTCAGCATTACCGGAAATAATATTAAGAGGATTTGAAAGACTGTGAGCAACGCTTGATACAACTTCACCTATCAGAGCAAGGTTCTCCCGCTCGCGAAGATCCTGCTGAAGTTTCTTCACAAGAGTAATATCCCTGATGATTCCGACTGAACCGATCATCTGATTCTGCTCGTCATGGATTGCAAATCTTGAAATGCTGACATTCTTAAGTTCACCTGATTTGGAAATCCTTTCAGACTCATGATTAGCAATAAATCCCTTCTCGTTGACTTCATTAATCAAGAATTCCTTTTCGCCTTTTTCAATCAAATACTGCGGAATCAGAAACGCAAAGTCTTTTCCCATTGCTTCATCTCTTGAATAACCGAAGAGATTTTCGGCGCCTTTATTCCACAGAAATATTTTGAAGTCATTGTCAAAACCGATTATCGCATCAATTGAATTAAGAATTATATCAGAGAAGAATTTCTCATGAGCCGACTTGCCTTCCTTCATCAGGCGTATCATCTGCATCACAATCATCTTGACCGAACCCTCAACTTTTTCTATTGCATTATCCGGAAGATCAAATTCTTCTTTAAGCATCGAGCCGAGTGACTCGAGATGTTTTTCAAATTCAGATGTAACCCTGTTTTCCAATTATGCGCCTGTGTTGGATTTTAATTTATTGTTGAAGATCAATTTGTGTCTTCAAGAAATCTTCTTGTAACTTCAAATGCCGTATCGTTGCCGAATCCTCTGGATAATAAATGACGGTAACATTTCCCGCGCATTGCTGCAATATCTAAATCCTTCAACTTATTTGAATACTTCTTCAATGTCTTCAGAGCAAGTTCGGTTTCGCTCTCTTCCGGAAAAGCTTCAATAAGAGCAATTTCTGCAGTCTCTTTCGAGATGCCTTTCTGCATCAACTTTCTCCGAAGAAGCTCCCTACCAATTGGCTTCGACCGGATTTTTTCAGCGGCATAGCTGAGAGCGTAAGCATTATCGTCTAAGTACTTCTGTTCAGTCAGGAGAGTAATTGCTCCTTCGATTGCTTCAGCAGAGTGCTTTTTGGCTCTTAATTTCTTTATTACTTCCGAGATACTTCGTGGCTTGTATGCAATGTAAGAGTAAGCATCTTTTCTTGCCGTAGAAAAATCTTCGTATGTTTCTATTTCCTTCAATTTTTCATCTTCAATCTCGTCACCGGCACGTAGTCCGAACTTTGTAAGAGTATCTTCTGATATCCCGGCTACAAAACCACGTTCGGAAAATATACTGCAACGATTTTTATCTTTCTTCTGACGTTCGATCTTCAGGATCTTCATATCACAAAAGAAGCCGGCAAGCACTATGCTTCCGGCTTCATATTATTCTTGAGTTAGATGTAACTTATTTTTTCTTTGCGGAAGCTTCTGCATTGGCAACGCCGTTTCCTGCGGTTCCATTTTCCGATGCTACGTCAATTCCAACGGCAGCTCTCACTTCTTTACCAAGTTTTTCAAGAATTGCCGGATCATCAAGAAGGAATCTCTTCACGCCATCTCTGCCTTGCATTCTGTTCTCGCCGTAAGAGAACCACGCGCCGGATTTCTTAATGATCTCTTTTTCAACTGCAAGATCAACAAGATCGCCAATCTTTGAGATGCCTTCGTTATACATAATATCGAATTCCACTTCCCTGAACGGAGGAGCAACCTTATTCTTGACGATCTTTACTTTCGTCCTGTTGCCGACTGTCTCGGTTCCGTCCTTAATCGCTGCAATCCTTCTTATATCCATTCTAATTGAAGCATAGAACTTGAGCGCCTTTCCGCCGGTGGTTGTTTCCGGACTACCGAACATTACACCAATCTTTTCACGAAGCTGATTAGTGAATATCAGTACAACGTTGGATTTTGAAACTGCTGCAGTAAGTTTTCTGAGCGCCTGTGACATAAGTCTTGCCTGCATTCCCATTACCGAATCTCCCATCTCGCCTTCAATTTCAGCTCTCGGCGTTAATGCCGCAACCGAATCGACAACGATCACGTCAAGCGAATTGCTTCTCACAAGCGTTTCGCAAATTTCCAGCGCCTGCTCGCCGTATTCAGGTTGTGATATAAGGAGATTGTTAACATCTACGCCTAATTTCTGTGCATATCCTGTATCTAGTGCATGTTCTGTGTCAATAAATGCTGCAAGTCCGCCGGTTTTTTGTGCTTCTGCAATAATATGCAAACAAATTGTCGTCTTTCCGGATGATTCCGGTCCGTAGATCTCCATTATTCTTCCTCGTGGTACGCCGCCAATTCCGAGTGCCGCATCAAGTGATATTGAGCCGGTGGAAATTGCCGCGATTTTCTGGATGGGTTTGTCGCCAAGCTTCATAATAGCTCCTTTGCCATGCTCTTTCTGAATCTGCTCAAGAGCGATGTCAAGCGATTTCATCTTTAGGTCTCTGTCTTCTGCCATTGTTGATTGTTTAAGGTTTTCAAAACTACGGCGTCAATATATTTATTTGTGATCAAACAATATATAGACTTTGATGAAGCCATTGATAGATTCATGCACAACTGTCCAAAACGATTTAATTTTTTGGTGTGAAGGATCTAATAAATTGCGCTGCCTAAAGTTGTTCCACTTTCTTTTGAACCCTTCGACAAGCTCAGGGTAAACTCAAAGAAAGCTTGGCAAAGAAACCCTTCGATAGGCTCAGGGCGGCGAGTCGCCCGCCCGCCTGCGCAAAGTGCTGAAGTTCAGTATTCTCCGGGCAGGCTACATCATTGCCTAAAATTGCTCGCTTTGGCTACGTGAATTTCAACTCCTCACACGACAGAAGAGCGCTGTCGTGTTCGTCAGACAGGAAATTCACGCTTACACCAAAGCTCACAATTTCTTAACGGCATTAGGATGAGGCCTGTCCGCCGTCATTCGCTTCAAGTGAGTAGTAATTCGACAGGCGGGCGGGTTGTTCCTGCGACATTTGAAAAAGTACTTATTCTTGAAATGTTATCATTACATTTTCTAATTTAGAAAACGTTTTGGACACCAATGAGATTCATGAAAATTACCGGATAAGTCTTAGTAACGGACTTTAAAGTATCTTTCAGTTAGCCGTTTTCCATCAGAAATTCCTAAATTGTAACACAATACTAAATGCCTTATTTTGAACAATCTTTTTAACAAAAATTCATCATGCCAAAGTTAGTCATAGTAAGACACGGTCAGTCACAATGGAATCTCGAAAACAGGTTTACGGGATGGATAGATGTTGACCTTTCACCTGCCGGAATCGAAGAAGCCAACAAGGCAGGAGATAAGCTCAAAGGATATGAATTTGACATTGCTTTCACATCCAATCTGATCCGGGCTCAAAGAACTCTGGATATTATTCAGGATTCTATAGGCGGAAAGGATATTCCTGTTTTTAAAGACAAAGCCCTGAACGAGAGAATGTACGGTGATCTGCAGGGAATGAACAAAGATGAGTGCCGGGAAAAATTTGGTGCAGATCAGGTGAAAATATGGAGAAGAAGTTATGATATACCTCCGCCAAACGGGGAGAGTCTCAAAGATACTTCAGACAGGGTATTGCCTTATTATCACGAAAGGATTGAGCCGGAACTCAAAGCCGGAAAGAATGTACTTATCTCCGCACACGGTAACAGTCTGCGGGCTTTGATCATGCATCTTGAAAAGCTTTCAAAAGAAGAAATCCTTGAGACAGAAATTCCAACCGGCTCACCGAAGGAATACATACTTGATGAAGATCTTAATGTTTTAGAAGCCAAGTATATCTGATTGCCAAAGAGCGGCATCAAAAATATTGTGTTCGATCTTGGAAATACTCTGGTCTATTTTGACTACTCTTATTTCTTTGAGGGAGTATCCAAGCTTGAGAATAATCTCAGTCCTGCAAAACTAAAGAAGTACTTTGTTGACAACCGGCTTGACATTCACATAGGCACCGGAAAAACAGATATCAGAGAGTCATTCAGGAAGCTTAAGAAGAAACATGATCTGAGTATCGGTTTCAATGACTTTCACAATTTGTATTGTGATATTTTTTGGGAGAATATTGAGATGAAGGAGTTTCTTGAGAATAAGCTTCTTGATTCCGGACTGCGCTTATTCATGCTTTCGAATACGGATTCATCTCATATAAACTTCATCAACAACAATTTCCCATATGTTCGGCACATAAAGAAGCGTGTGCTTTCTTACAAAGTAAGATCAGTCAAACCCGATAAGAAAATCTACAGGCATCTTATCAAGGCCATGAACATTGTGCCCGAAGATTCAGTGTTCATTGATGATATGAAGCCGAACCTTGTTGCAGCAGAAGGTTTCGGGTTGAAGACCATTCAATATACATCACACAAGAGGTTTCTTAGAGAGTTTCAGAAATTGACGGGAGTCAGTTGAACTTTGCTCTGCAAGCATCCCTGCCAAATCACTTTCCACTTTTAACTTTCCACTTTTAACTTTCCACTTTTAACTTTCCACTTTT
>CALEVL010000235.1 GCA_937924675.1 uncultured Ignavibacteria bacterium
AGGGGTTGAGCTATACACTCGGATTAACGGGAGTTGGCAACAGACCATATGCGCAATTAAACAACGGCTCACTCTTGTTGATTGCCAACTCATCAATACAGCTGCGGAGATGGACACACATAGCATTTAGTTACAGTGGTTCATCCGCATGGATGGCGCTATACATTGACGGGAAGGAAAATGTAAGGCAGAATTTTAATCCGGGTGCAATACTTGTATCCAATGATTCACTTCAGATAGGCAGAAGCGAATTGAATGTTACATTGAACGGGAGAGTTGACGAAGTGAGAATCAGCAGATTCGCAAAAGATGAAGCAACCATAGCGAGATACATGCATACGAGTCTGGACAATCTGAACTCATCACAATTTCCTATGCCATTTGTGTCATTCGGTTTTGATGGAAACACAAAAGACAATGTAACTCAATCAAAAATTCTCTTCCTAAGAGGCAATTCATATTTTGAGTGGGTGAATGCAGTAAATAATGCAGGAGGTACTTCGCAAGCGCCGATGATACGATTAAGAGAAACTGATATTGGAATTCAGACAGCATTCAGAAGTGTAATGCCTTTTTCAGTGCGCAACAATTCTTCTGCACGTGATTCCATTCTAGTAAGCAATGTCTCAGGAAGCAGCAGGCTCAAAGTGGTTGTTCTTCTCGGGCATACATACATGGATGATATTGACCTGTCTTTACGATCTCCAACAGGAACATCTTACATCTTATCCAATGACAGAGGCGGTACTAACAATGACATGCTCACAATGTTTTATGATCTGGCAGACAGCGCAGGTTCTGATCTCAATGCACCATCATCCATGATGATAAAACCGCAGGCCGGATTTGGCAATGCCGGAAGCAATGCAAACGGTTACTGGCGGCTCACTGTAACGGATGATAATGCGACAAATGTTGATTCGGGAATTGTTTACAGGTGGTGGCTTGAGTTTGAACAGCCGACTGTGATAGCAAATAACTTAACTCCCTCTCGAATTGAGCTTCGGCAAAATTATCCGAATCCGTTCAATCCAGGTACAGTGATAAGTTACAGGTTGTTGGCGTCAGGTTACATTTCGCTGAAGTTGTTTGATATTACCGGAAGGCAAGTTGCAGTGCTCGAAGAGGGCAGGAAAGAAGCAGGTGAGCACGAGCTGAAATTTGATGCAGGTGATCTCGCGGGTGGAGTATACTTCTACAAACTCACTGCAGGCGGGGTTGAAGAGGTAAGGAAGCTGATACTTCTCAAATAATTAAAAATTAAAAAATAGAAATTAAAAATAATTCAGATATTCCTTACCTTGTGTAACACAAATTTGCGGAGGGGGTATTGAGAAATGTTATTCAGTCAGATTGCCCTTATTTCTAATTTTTAATTTCTAATTTTCAATTGGCAAAACTCTTTCCTCCAAGCGGTTCAGTAACATTTCTCTTTACTGACATCGAAGGCAGTACAAAACTTGCGCAGGAGTTTCATGAACGACTTCCGGAAGTACTGAATCTGCACAACTCAATACTGCAAAACGCAACAGAGGCAAATAACGGATTCGTGTTCAGAATTGTTGGAGATGCTTTCTGCTGTGCATTTGCAAATTGCAATGATGCAATCAAAGCTGCAGTTGATGCGCAAAAGGCTTTAGGCGCAGAATCATGGGGAGAAGCCGTGATCAAGGTCAGAATGGGAATTCATTCCGGATATGCTGAATGGGGCGGTACCGACTATATGGGTTACATTACTCTTGCAAGAGTTAACAGAGTAATGTCAGCAGCTTTCGGTGGTCAGGTACTGGTTTCATCTGATTCACATAATCTGTCCGATATTGACGGACTTGAGAATATTTCTTTCCGTGATCTGGGTGAAAGACGGCTTAAAGATCTGATTCAACCGATGAGGATTTATCAAATCATTTCTCCCGGTATTCAATCTGATTTTCCTCCACTCAATACTCTTGATGCAAGACCGAACAATCTTCCGGTTCAGTTAACGAGTTTTATCGGCAGAGAAAAAGATTTGTCGGAACTTAAGAAGTTTTTGTCAAATTCCAGACTTGTAACTCTGCTTGGAACCGGCGGCACCGGGAAGACAAGGCTCGCTCTTCAGGCAGGTGCCGACATAATTGATGAATTTGAAAACGGCGTATGGTTTGCTGATCTTTCTGCATTGCAGGATCCGCTTCTATTGCCTCAGAATCTGGAACAGATGTTTGGCATTAGTGAAAGACCCAAGCAAAGTCAGGAAGAACTTTTGGTCGAATATCTGAAGGATAAAGAACTGCTCATCATTCTCGACAATTGCGAACACTTGATTGAAGCATGCGCAACACTGACAGAAGATATCCTGGAACAGTCATCAAAAGTAAAAATACTTGCAACAAGCCGAGAGTCTTTGAGATGCCATGGCGAATTAGTTTTCAAAGTATCATCGCTCAAACATCCTGAGCCAAATGAAAAATTGACACCCGAGCAGCTTACACAGTATGAAGCCGTAAGACTTTTCATTGAACGTGCGCTTGCCGTTAATCCGGCTTTCAGAGTGAACAACAACAATGCACCGGCGCTCGCTCAAATATGCACTCAGCTTGATGGAATTCCTCTCGCGCTGGAACTTGCAGCCGTACGCATAAAGGTTCTTTCTCTTGAAGACATTTGCTCAAGACTTGAGAACAGGTTTGCTTTGCTTACAGGAGGTAAGCGAACATCATTGCCGAGACAAAAGACATTGAGAGCGATGATTGACTGGAGTTTTGATCTTCTTTCGGAAAATGAAAAGATGCTTTGGAGAAGACTTTCCGTTTTCTCCGGCGGATGGACTCTTGAAGTTGCAGAGCAGGTCTGCTCAGATGAGTTGCTTGATCAATATGATATTCTGGATCTTACAAACGAACTTACGGAGAAGTCTGTAATTTCATTTTCAGAACAGAGCGGAAAATTCAGAATGCTGGAAACAATCAAACAATATGGTGAAGAAAAGTTGAGGGAAGCCGGAGAAGAAAAGAAGTTCTACGACAAGCACCTTGACCATTACCTGAGTATGTGCGAAAGTAGTTTCGTTGATATGAACGGTCCGAGATCGAAATTATGGCTGGACAAATTTGAAGATGACTATGCAAATATTCAAAGTGCATTAAGATGGGCTTCTGAAAACGGACTCAATGAACAAGGTAATAGGTTATCATTTTCACTCGGGAAGCTGTGGGAAGTACGAGGATATTTGTTTGAGGGAAATATGTGGCTGCAAAAATTCTTGAATGACACCTCCGGTCTAACTCCACTGACAGTTTCCAAGTCCAAGCGGCTTGCCGGTATTCTTGCAACAATTCTTGGAGAGAATGAAAGAGCATTGTCTCTCACAAAGGAATCACTGGACGTCAGCAGGGAATTAGATGACAAGAACGGGATATCACAATGCCTTAATGTACTTGGAATGATTAGCCTGGATATGTCTAATCTTAAAGATGCCAAGGATTATCTGTCAGAAGCATTGCTCATAAGAAGACAAATTGGAAGAAACATTGGATTATGTTCGGCTCTCAACTCCCTTGGACTAATTCTGATTCAAGAAGGTGATTACGAAAAAGCGCTTGATCATTATGAAGAAGCGCTAGAGATTGCATGTGAGTTTAATGATGATATGTATAAGGGAATACTTTACAACAATATTGGTGAAGTATATGACTACTTGGAAAATTATGAGAAATCAATGGAATATTTAGAACTTGGGATGGAAGTTGACAAACACTTGGGAAACAAGAACGGCATTGGTGTATCAATTTATAATCTGGCTATTCTTGCCATGAAGAAAGAAGACTATGAAGCATCCGAGAAACTATTTTCGGAGAGTTTGGTCATAGCAAAGGAAACAGGTTTCAAACTTTCAGAAGTTTACTCCAAAGTCGGACTTGGACAAGTATTTGTAGCGATGGGAAATGCTGATGAAGCTGAAGGTCATTTCGTTGAAGTGCTTACGGAATTCAGGGACATAGCAGATGTCAAAAGCGTTGCACTTTCTCTTGGAGGAATTTCAAGGATCCTTCAGCTCAGGGGAAGGTTTGAAGAGTCAGGCATCATTGCAGGTGCTGCCATCTCAATATTTGAAACTTCGGGTACATTTTTCGATAAGTATATTGAAATGAACATTGCAAACATTCTGGAACCGCTGAATGCTTCAATTGGACAGGAGGAAACAAACAAACTTCTTGATAAAGGCAAGTCTATGAATAAAGCTGAAGCAGAGTCGCTTGCACTCGGATATTTGAAATGGACTGCAGAATCTAAGTAACAACTTTTATTCAAAGTCACAAATCTGCTTCAGTAATATGTACCCCGGAAATATCATAGATTCATAAGTTACAATTATCAATTTTCCCCCTTATGATAACAGTTCCTACCGGCAATGTAATATTCTTATGTTAAGATTGCTTTGAATGATTAACAAAGTTGAATTAACTTGAATCAAAGAAATTATGAATAACTTTGAACGGCAGGTGAAGAAATAAAATTGAACAATACACTCGGAAATATTAATCCGCCTTCAGGGAGCGTAACATTTCTTTTCACTGACATAGAAGGAAGCACATTGCTTGCACAGAAATATCATAATAAGCTTCCTGTGGAATTGCTCAAGCACAATTCGATATTGAATGAAGCCATCGGTAAGCACAGCGGATATGTGTTCAAGATAATCGGTGATGCCTTCTGCTGTGCATTTGCAAAGACTGCGGATGCCGTCAACGCAGCGACCGAAATTCAGAAAAAGTTGAGTGAAGTAGAATGGGATGAAGCGATAATCAAAATCAGAATTGGTATTCACTCCGGAGTTGCATTATGGGATGGAAAGAATTACGACGGATATCTTACAATCTCCCGTGCAGAGAGAGTTATGTCAGCAGCATACGGCGAGCAGATTCTGATCTCTGATGATGCTTATCAGAAGCTTTCGAATGATAATTCAAACGAATACTATTCGGTACTTGACAAGGGAATTTCATTTTTTGATCTGGGTGAAAAAAAGTTAAAGGATCTTGTAAGCCCAGTCAGATTGTATCAGGTAAATGCTCCGGGATTGAGGTCAGATTTTCCTCCGCTAAAGACACTTGACGCTCGTCCAAACAATCTGCCTGTGCAGATAAGCAATTTCATTGGCAGGGAAAATGACATTAAGCAGATCAGCGGAAATCTAGGAGCAGCATCCCTTATCACATTGACCGGCTCCGGAGGTTCAGGCAAGACAAGACTTGCTTTGCAAGCCGGCGCAGAGGTGATAGATAACTTCGCTGATGGTGTATGGTTCATTGAATTAGCTCAACTCAATGATGGAGATCTTCTTGCGCAGGTGATCGGCCGTACTTTCGGACTGGATGAAAATTCAGGAAATAAACCGGATGAAGCACTGATCGAATTTCTTAAGAAGAAAGAAGCGCTGCTTATAATAGACAACTGCGAGCATATTATTGATGCGAGTGCAAAGCTGACTGAGAAATTACTGATCAACTGTCCGCGGCTGAAGATCATTGCCACTAGCCGTGAAGCATTGAAGATCAGCGGTGAGAAGATTATCAGAGTAGATTCTCTTACAACACCTGATCCGGATGAGCTGGCAACAACTGAATCGATCTCGCAATTTGAAGCAGTAAGATTATTCATAGACAGAGCATTGGCTGTTAATTCAGATTTTCAGGTCAACAATGAAAATGCTCCTGCACTCGCTGAGATATGTTGCCGACTGGATGGAATACCTCTGGCGATTGAACTTGC
>CALEVL010000236.1 GCA_937924675.1 uncultured Ignavibacteria bacterium
GAAGAATTGGAAAATGAGATGATTGTGCAGCCAAGAATGTTTGAATTGGTTCTTCTGCTGAATGTGGATTCCTCGCGTTGCTCGGAATGACAAATGGGGTATGTGATTCTAATGTTACTGTGTTAATCAATCGGAACATTTCTTCGTCTGCATGTGGATTCCTCGCGTTGCTCGGAATGACAAGAGGGGTATGTGATTCTAATGTTACTTTTTTTATCAATCGGAATGATTCTTCTCCTACATATGGATTCTTCGCTTCGCTCAGAATGACAAATGGGGTATGGGATTCGGATGCTATTGTTTGTAACAATCGTAACCATACTTCAACGCATGTGAATTCCTCGCTTCGCTCAGAATGACAAATGGGGTATGGGATTCGGATGCTATTGTTTGTAACAATCGTAACCATACTTCAACGCAAGAAGCACGCAGGAACGATAAACAGGATTGTCGTCCCCGAGTGCTCCTGTCGGGGACCCACGTTTGAAGCGGCAATGAGATTGGTGGGTTTCTGCCAGAAACACGCAGGAACGACAATTTTTGTTTTCGGACATTCTGGGAGCTTGGGAAAGAGGAACATTCATTTCTCAACTCTCACGTCACATCTCTCAATTCACAACTCTCAATTCTCAACTCCCCTAAAACTCAGTAATCATCTTCATAGCACCTTTGCCGAGGAATGCTATGGCGACGATGATTATGCCTGTGATAGTGAATGTAACGGAGAATTTGAACAGTTTGAATTTGCCTAAAGCAATGCGGGAGTTGATGAGTATCTGATTCATAAGATCCTCCTGCATCTTGCTTGGAACAAATTCAGGATCGTCTTTTTGCATAAACTTGGTGAACAATTCAAGATCTAACTGGGAAAGATCTCCGAAGAAGTAAAGATTCGGATTCTCAAGAACATGTTTATCAACTATCTGATTTTTTATTACCGGGAAAAGAGATGATAAACTTGTAATGATCGCGATGCAAAAGAAGAATGCCGCAATGATCAAACCATAACTAAATACGTATTCGATGAGCTTGTAATAGTTTACGAAGATAGTGAAGATCATTCCAACATTGAGTGCAATGAAACCGCTGTTCTTGGTTTCGCCAAAACGCACCATGTCGTTGATGTTCTTGTAAATGTCTATCAGCTCTGGTTTGAATGCCAATTATTATATTTAAGAAGTTTGCGCAAGCTTTCTTACATAAGAAGCTTCATGGTTTATACCTCTCCACTTTCAACCGCTCAGCTTCCTGATGCGAGTTCTGAAAATTCTTCATTGCTAATACTTTGTCATAGTAATTATCTGCAGTTGCCCTGTTGCCTTTTGCATCGTTGATCATACCGGATAATAAATAGATATACGAACTGAATGCAGTCTCGCTTCCGGGATCCATCTCTCTGGTGATCCTCTCAGCATTCATGATCAACTGCTCTGCCTCCAGAGGTCTTCCCATCTTAACATAACTCAATGCAGAATAGTAATTCGCTTCGCGGTTGAGTCCCCTGCCGTCATAACCTGCCTTGTTGCTGTCAATCTTCTCCAGAACCCTCGACCAGCCTGCCAAAGCGTCAATCCATTTTCCAAGTCCGGTGTAACTGTTATTCAGATATTTTTCAAAAACAGGATTCTCGGGAAACTCTTCATGAAGTGACTTAGCATAGATCTCCGACTCTGTATAATTTTTTTCGTATATAAGATAAAGATATGCAAGCACAAACCTTGCTTCTGTCTTTGCAAACTTTGCACTCAATGCAGATTCCTTAATCTGCGACAAGCCCTTCAGCTTATCTCCTTTGGGAAATATCAGCATCAACGGTTTAACAACCGGATATACTTCCGGCACATATTCAGCAAAATAATTGTAAAGCCCAACTCCAAATATTACATCTTTATTCTGCGGATCAATGTCATAAGCACTCTGAAGAAGATTCAAAGCTTCCTTTCCGTTCTCCGCCGCACCAAACCAGTTCTCACGGAGACTACTTACAAGTCCCTTATAACCAAGCGCACCGCCTTTGTAAAACAATGCATACTGATCGTTTTCATTTCTGTCAAGTATCCTGTCAGCAACTTCAATTACCTTGTCTGCCTTCTGATTAAAGAGTTCGTCAAGTGATGCATTTTCCTTGTTGATGTTGATCTTCCACCAAACTATCATCGCATCGAAAAAATATCCGGCGGGATCATTTGGTTTCTCGCGGATTATCTTGTCGAATCCGATCTGTGCGGAATCAAACTGCAGATGGTAAATGTATGAGATGTTCTTCTGTATAGTTTCATCGTGGGATTGGGAGTAAGATATACCGTGAACTCCCAGGAGGATAAATATTGGTAAAATGTATATGGCTGTGTGTTTGATCAAATCTTTGCTTTTACAATTACTATATGAAAAATGACGTTTGCAATTATGCAAAGTTAAGCCACCCTGTATAAAAAAAGAAGGACAGTTTCTTTCAAAACTGTCCTTCTAAATTATTGAATCAATCTTTGTTACTTCGAAGTATTGTTTGCCTTGGTCTGAATGTTCTGCAAATTAGCTTTTCTGTATTGCTCATTGGCAGTTTCCATTCTTTCCTTAATTGTGATAATGTCTGACGGAGATGTCATTGGAGTTAACTTGGAAACAAAGTTCGACACATTATTGTCTGTTATTGCAAGGTCAGATGCGTCAGTCGTGTTGTCTCCGTTAACATCAGTTACCCTGTAACCGGATTCAAAATTGAATGCGTCATTGTCAATATCGCTAAGGTCTGTTCCGTCAATTGATCCGTCGCGATTGACATCACCGCTGTAAAGCAACCAGTATGATCCTGTCAGTACAAGATTGCCGCCATAACCCTGCGATTGGGCAGACGTGAAATCATACGATGCAAACACACCCTTTGTAATTGCCTCACCGCCTGATTTGCTCCAGGTCTCAAGTGCATTTCTGTGAATGATCTGCAAATAATATGTTCCTGAGTTTGCATTTTTAAATACACAAGGAGCAGTGAATGTTAAGGAATCAATTACG
>CALEVL010000237.1 GCA_937924675.1 uncultured Ignavibacteria bacterium
TTATGATTGCCCGCCTGTTTTATGCCTTCATCAAGTCTTCTGACTTCTCTTCCCGATATATCATAGATGATGATCACAACTTCGCCGGATGTTGGAAGTTCATACTCAATTGTTGTTGATGGATTGAATGGGTTGGGATAATTCTGATGAAGCGTAAATTCATTCGGAACTGATGAAGAATTATTGCCGGAAGAAAGCACGCTTTTGAAGTTGTTGTCATAGATTGTCTGAACATGGTCAGAGAGTTCGCGCATTCTTGCGATGCTGTTGAGATTGCTGGAACCTCTTGCTATGACTTGAGCTACTATGATTGACTGTGTATCACGCGGAGCTATTGTTAATGGTCCGAAATTCATCATAGATCTTTTGTTAGAGCCACTTGTTTCTATCCAGCCACTTCCTGTTTCAGGATAACCGGAAAATGGAAACTTGCTGGGCAGATTCGTGAACGGATCTATCCACTCAGCTCCTGTATTCTTGATGCTTTGAAGCAAGAGATAGGTTTGCCTATAATTTGCAGGAGCGCCATTGGGAGGATAACTGTTAATGTACATATGATGTCCTGTGATGTTGCTTATTCTCTTGTTTGGTTTCTTTACAAGACGTGTGCTTCCTGGTGGATCGAAATATGATGCTGTATCGCCGGAACTATCTGTTAGTGGTCCTCTGAGCATAGTGAATGCGACAGACGGTGGATTCAGTCCGTACTGCGGGTCATTGTTATCGAAATTGTATGTATAGCAAATCTGCCTTACTGTATCAATTCCCACTGCATCATCAGATGCATCACCAAGATCAACATCACACCAAACCGACATGTAACAGTTATTCCAGACCATGTTGCTTCCGTTAACAATCTTAAACTCACTAAAGCACACATCCTGAAGTCCGATATTTGTGTATGCCCAATTTGTCTGAAGAATGTATGCTTTGAGAGGTGCAGTACTTCCGCCTGAGTTTCCGTGAGATTCGGGATATCCATCCGTGTAGGAATAGAACATAGTTTGAGTGCCAAGAAAGAATGGCTTGCCCAATTCGTTTAAATATGCTCCCTGATTTGCCGGCCAGTTGAGATAGTCGGGACTAAGTGTATCACCTCTTATAATGCTGTAAGTTCTGTAAGCGGGATCGTCTTTGCCTTGCGGATTTCCGTTAAGATCAATGTAACCCGGTAAGTATTCGTAGTCAAATGCAGCGACACATATGAGCGTATCCAAACCAACTTCTGCACCGATCCACAATCCTGATGCATATCTGGCAAATTTACCGGAACCCTTCGGCCATTCAAAGCCGCTCCCATTTGTTGCGGGATCCCTGTTGAAAGAACCGTTCGTTCTGAACCACGTGCTGATGTTGTTGATGTCGAGCTTCTTTGATTCCACCGGGGCCGGGTTGCTGCGATGTGTTATGTCTGCATCTTGAGGAAGATTGAATGCAAAGAGAACTGTTGTCATCGTTATGAGCAATGCAGTCATTAGCTTCTTCGAGACAGTCATTGAACTTGTATTCATTGTAATTTTCTCCTATGATTTTACAATCAAACTAATGATTGAATATTGTTTTGTCAAAGATTTCTTTTCGAGTTTTCCCTGTTTTTTTGGGGTCATTTTGAGATGATGATTTTCAAGATTCATTGATTGAGTCCTGAAATCAGCACTTTTGAGGCGATTTTCTTTGGAACGGATTTTCTATTTTCCCAATAAAATGGGGAGTAGAAAAACAGTTTTCTGCGTCACCGTTCGTCCCGTCCATGCCGGGCAGGCCCGCCTGCAGAGAATGTACTTGATTAGCCGACTGCGGGCGGGCCCGCCTGCAGAGAATCTACTTGATTAGCCGACTGCGGGCAGGCCCGCCTGCAGAGAATGTACTCGAAATGCTGACTGCGGGCAGGCAACAGCTTGTCTTTGAATTGTCAGTCTCGCTACAACTCATGCGACAAAGTCTCTTAGAGCACAGAAGACTCCACCAAGTGGCATGCAGACGCGGGCTACATAAAATTATATGTATTGTTCTACAAAAATTTTTCATCAATATTGTAAATGTTTACGGATCAATATCATTATAATTTTGCAATCCGAGTAAAAGTCTTCGTCAGAATTCTTCTTTCATAGACATATTTCAAAAATAAACATAGAATCAAATGGCAGAAAAGGAAAAATCTGTTTCAGCCGGACAGAACGAAAATGAAGTCCAAAGAAGCATCTTACCTATTCCCGACCCGCAATTTGCAGGTCTCACAACTTACGATGCGAAAGACCCAAACACAAAGTATCCGCCAATCAAAGAACTTCGCCCGCCAAAAGGAGCACCGAATATTCTGATTGTTTTAATTGATGATGCAGGGTTTGGTTCAAGCAGTGCATTTGGCGGTCCGTGCAATACTCCTAATATAGAAAAACTTGCAATGGGTGGATTGAAGTATTCCAAGTTTCATACTACAGCTTTATGTTCACCAACCAGACAAGCTCTGCTTACCGGAAGGAATCATCATTCGGTTGGAATGGGTGCTATTACAGAAATGGCAACATCAGCACCGGGGAACAGCAGCATTCGTCCAAAGAGCAAAGCACCAATTGCAGAAATCCTGAAGTTGAACGGTTATTCAACGGCACAGTTAGGCAAATGTCACGAAGTTCCTGTTTGGGAAGTAAGTCCTGTAGGACCGTTTCATCAATGGCCGACCGGTTCCGGATTCGAGTATTTTTATGGATTTGTTGGCGGTGAAGCGAATCAATATTATCCCGGTCTCTTTAACGGAACGACTGCAGTTGAACCTGAGAAAACTCCGGAAGAAGGTTATACATTAAATGATGATCTTTCTGAAAGAGCCTGTACGTGGATTCGCCAGCAAAAAGCTATGATGCCTGATAAACCATTCTTTATGTATTATGCTCCCGGTGCTACGCATGCTCCGCATCATGTTCCAAAAGAATGGTCAGATAAGTATAAAGGAAAATTTGACGGCGGCTGGGATAAATTACGACAGGAAATTTTTGAACGTCAGAAAAAACTCGGTGTGATTCCAAGTGATGCAATTCTAACGGAAAGACATAAAGAAATTCCTTCCTGGGATGAAACTGATGATAAAATGAAACCTGTACTCTCCCGTCAAATGGAAATTTATGCCGGATTTATGGAGCAGACTGATCATTGTATAGGTAAAGTCATTGATGCAGTAAAAGACCTGGGAATTATGGACGAGACACTTATCTTCTTGATTATTGGTGATAACGGTGCATCTGCAGAAGGAACACTTAACGGATGTTTTAATGAAATGACAACTCTGAACGCAATGGGGGGAATCGAGACAACTGAATTTCTATTGAGTAAAATAGATGACTTCGGAACTACAAAAGCATACAATCATTATGCAGTCGGTTGGGCACATGCATTGTGCACTCCGTATCAGTGGACAAAACAGATTGCTTCACACTGGGGAGGAACAAGAAACGGAATGATTGTTCACTGGCCAAATGGTATTAAAGCCAAAGGTGAAGTTCGAAATCAGTTCCATCATGTAATAGATATTGCCAAAACAATTCTGGATGTTACGGGTCTGCCTGAACCGGCAATTGTCAACAGTATTCAGCAGGCGCCATTCGAAGGATTCAGCTTGGCTGATACTTTTAATGACGCAAGTGCACCTGAAAATCATACAGTTCAATATTTTGAAATGTTTGGAAACAGGGGAATTTATCATAACGGCTGGACTGCCGTAACAAAGCACATAACTCCATGGATTTCACAGACGCCTCCGCCTTTTGATAAAGATGTATGGGAACTTTACGGACCTGATGACTGGACACAATCGAATAATATTGCAAATGATAATCCTGAGAAGCTGGCAGAGCTGCAAAGACTCTGGCTGATAGAAGCAGCAAAATACAATGTCGTTCCTCTCGATGACCGCAGCTATGAAAGAATCAATGCTGATATTGCCGGCCGTCCTCAGCTGGTCCGGGGAAATAAACAGTTGCTTTTCAGCGGAATGAGGGTCTCTGAGAACTGTATTCTCAATTTAAAAAATAAATCATATTCTGTAACAGCAGATGTTGATATGCCGAAAGACAAGCCGGCAAATGGTGTGATAGTTACACAGGGTGGTGAAGTCGGAGGCTGGAGCTTTTATGCAAAAGAAGGAAAGCTGAAGTATTGTTTTAATTTCTTTGGAATAGATTATTACATTGTCACATCTGATACTGATATACCTTCAGGCAAGCATCAGCTCAGAGTTGAATTTAAATATGACGGCGGAGGACTTGCCAAAGGCGCTGATGTTACTCTTTATTGTGACGGAAATCAGATTGGCAAAGGAAGAGTTGAGAAAACAATTCCAATGGGCTATTCAGCGGATGAAGCCTGCGACGTTGGTTCTGATACCGGCTCTCCTGCATCTCCGGAATACGGTCCTACCGGAAATAAATTCAACGGAACAATAAACTGGGTTCAGCTTGAAATTGGCGATGATGACCACAATCATCTGGTTACGGCTGAAGACAAAGTTAATATGGCGATGGCGAAACAGTAAGAGCATTGGGAATTTTCTGATTTAGTTGTTGGAATTTGAATTTAGAGCTGAATGAATTTAGTATAAGATTCCATCTTTTTATGAGATGGAATCTTTTTTTAAAATTTTTCTATTCTGACAAAGCAATTTCAACTGCCTGGTCCATTGTCAGGGATCTGCCCTTTTCCATCAAAATTGAAAACTCGTCATCACCCAATTTTGATTTTAGCCTTGAATAAATTTCTTCATTTTCCAGAATACTTTCTTCAGTCTCAATTACTCCAAGATCTTCTTTGATCTTTCTTGAGGAGCAAAATAGAAGAAGTGATTTTTTATAGTCGAATAAAAGTTCAGCTGCATGACTTAATTTGGAAAAACAACCGGCGACAGTTCTCTTATCATGAAATTCAATTTTGATCATTAAGCATTCTTCAATGAATGATTTTGCCTTCTCCAAATTTCCGAGTTTTAGTTCTATATTTCCCAAATTAAACAGTGCATTGCCAACACCGTATTTGTAATTTGCTTTTCGCATTAAACTCAAGCCGTCATTTATTAATGTTCTTGCTTTTTCGAGATTCTTAAGATTCACTTCTATCAAACCATACAGTATATAACAGTATGCAATATTCATATTATTGCCCAGTTGTCTGAATATAAGAAGGCTTTCTTCAAGATACTCGTTTGCTTTTGTATAATCACTCGGTTGACTCCCGGCAAGATTATGTTCAACTATTGCAAGATTATACAATGTCAGTGCTATCGGACGTTTTTCATTATTCTCTCTCAGCAGATCTAAATTTTCAAGCATCAGTGATCTGGCATTTTCATATTCATTAAGATAGAGTGAGATGTTTGAAAGACTGTTAATGACAGAAGTAATTCCGGTTTTTCTATTTATTTCTTTTCTGATTTCAAGACATTTTTCATAATAAGCTCTTGCTTTCATAAAGTTGCCTTTAATGCTCTCAATCTCTCCTATCGCCCAGAGACTGTTTGAAATTTTAGATCTGTCATTGATTGCTAATCTCAGCATAAGACACTCTTCATGTAAACTTTCTGCAATTTTATATTTACCGCTGTTTTTGTTTATCATTCCGGCTGTATATAAGATATCAGCCTTAACACCGTCAGGAATTTGATCAATATATTTAAATGAAATTTCATTCCATTTTGCCATAGATGAAAAGTCTCCTTTGATATCCCAGAAAGTGTCTAAAGCAACTGCCAGTCTCACTCCTTCTTCTTTGTCATGCAGATTTTCAAATTCAGAAAGTGCCTTGTAAATATTATTGATATCTGTATCAATCAACCTCAAACTTTCTATCTGATTTTTCCCGGTAATATCTTTAAGATTATTAAGGGCAAATTCTTTGAAAAAGCGAAAATGGTTTTTTATAAGATTTTCAGATTCTCCGGATACTTCCAATTTTTCGTTACCATACTGTCTGATTGTTTCAAGCATTTTATATCTCTCATTGATATCGTCATACATAATTACTGACTTTTCTACGAGCTGACTCATCAGGTCAAGTATTTCCGTATCTGAAATTATCCCGTCACTGCAAATTTTTTCAGCAGCTTCCAATGACCAGCTGCCATTGAAAACAGATAATCTTACCAAAAGTAATTTCTCGTTTTCAGAAAGCAGATCATAGCTCCAGTCAATAAGCGCTTTGAGTGTTTGCTGGCGGGGTAAAGCAGTTCTTACTCCGCCTGAGAGTAATCTAAAACTGTTTTCTAATCTTTCATTAATCTTTTCAACTGACAAAGCTTTGATTCTTGCTGCCGCAAGTTCAATGGCAAGAGGAATTCCGTCAAGACGACTGCATATTTCTGCAAGTGCAGGTGCATTGTTGTTGTTAACCCGGAATTCCGGATTTACAGATAAAGCCCTTTCAATAAACAATCGTACTGAAGCATATTGCGTAAGTATTTCAGCTGTTTCCTGCATTGCAGGATCAGGGTAAGAAAGTGCAGGGACTCTGTATATCTGTTCTCCCGGACAATTAAGAGCTTCACGGCTGGTTGAAATTATCTTCAGCTTTTGACACTTTCTTAATAATAGCTCACATAAATTTGCGCATTCATTTATCAAATGCTCGCAATTGTCAAATAACAACAGCATCTCCTTGTCTTTGAGAAAATCTGTTAATGTTTCAGTAGTTGATTTCCCCTGCTCCTCCTTAATTTTCAGGGAGTTCAACACTGTTTCAGGAATCCACTCCGGATCTGAAACAGGAGCAAGCTCAATTACGAAAACTCCGTTTGGAAAATCATCTATCAAATCAGCTCCGACCTGTATGGAAAGTCTTGTCTTCCCTGTTCCACCCGGACCAAGTAAAGTAACCAGTCTTGATTTTTGCAGGCTACTTTTTATTTCCGGAATTTCTATATCTCTTCCAATGAAACTTGTTAACTGAACGGGAATATTATTTG
>CALEVL010000238.1 GCA_937924675.1 uncultured Ignavibacteria bacterium
AATTATGTATCCGGATATCTGAGCACTGACTTTGATGGTAATGGATTCATTGATGGAACAGATTTTGCACTCTGTGATAACAATGCGACTGAGTTTGTCGGAACGATCAGTCCATAGATTAAGTATCAATTTTTCAGAAACCCAAACATACAATGAAAAACTTCAACTCATTCAGAATGCTTCTGATAATGCTTTCGGGAGCAGTTCTGATCACACTCACAGGCAGTAACAATTTCAGCGGTGAGTTCAAACTAAGCAAATTGCTTCAGACTGTATTGAATACAACACAGCCCGATGAGAAAATAAAAGTGTGGGTAGAGTTTACTGACAAAGGAAATAATGCGAGTCAGTTACTCAACACCCCATCTTCGCTTCTTACACAAAGATCACTTGACCGCAGAGCAAAGGTCAAACCGGCCGGCTCGATTGTGGATATTACAGATGTTCCGCTCAATGCAGAATATGTATCTGATCTCACAATTTCGGGAATGCAGATTGTTCAGAAATCAAAGTGGTTCAACAGAGTATCTGTTATGGCTGACCGCGAAGACATCATGGAAATGACTGCGAAACATTTTATCAAGAATGTTGATGTAGTAAGAGGATTCAAGAAAAGCATTAATAATATTGAATTCGTTGAAAGTCCGGTAGTTCCGGAAGCAGATCATAATTCCGGAGTCAACAGCTCACAATCATTGAACTACGGAAATTCTCTTTCACAGATGCAGATCATAAATGCAGTAACTGCTCATGACAGCGGATTTTACGGTCAGGGTGTTTTGATTGCTTCGTTCGATGCGGGAGTAGATAATCTTCAGCACCCTTCATTCGATTCAATAAGAGCGCGTGGCATGAGGACTTATGACTTCGTCAACAACGATACTATTATCGGAAATCAAAGCGGACAAATGGGAGAAGGTTCTCACGGTACGGAGACTCTTTCGCTTGTCGGCGGGTACAGGCCGGGAAGTCTCATATCTCCTGCATTCAGGGCAAGCTTCATTGTTGCAAAGACAGAGAACACGGACAGCGAAACACCACTGGAGGAAGATAACTGGATCGCTGCAGCCGAGTGGGCAGACAGTCTTGGAGCCGACATAATCACAAGCTCGCTTGGCTACATTGAGATGGATCCGGGTTCAACCAGATCTTACGACTGGACATGGATGAACGGTGACAGTTGTGTAATTACAATCGGTGCAGATCTTGCTGTAAACAAGGGAATCGTTGTGTGCAACTCTGCCGGTAACGAAGGATTCAATTCTACTCACAACACACTTGGTGCACCTTCTGACGGTGACAGTGTAATTGCCGTTGGATCAGTTAACAGCAACAGACAAAGATCATCATTTTCTTCTGTTGGCTTATCTGTTGACGGAAGAATAAAGCCGGATGTATGCGCGCTTGGAAGCGGTAACATAGTTGCCTCGCCATCGCCGGGTACCGGATATACAAGCGGCAGCGGAACATCGTTCTCTTGTCCCATGACTGCCGGTGTTTGCGCGATGATACTTTCCGCAAATTACAGTCTGACTCCGATACAGGTTCGCGAGCTGTTAAAGCAGAAAGCAGACAGTTCTTTTGCACCAAGCAGAAGAAGAGGCTGGGGACTTATCAACGCGTGGGAATCAGTTAAGCTTGCAAAGATGATGACAAACACAAACACAGTTTCTGTAAGTATTCCGGAGGCATTCAAGCTAGAGCAAAACTATCCCAATCCTTTCAATCCGTCCACGAAGATCAGTTACAAGTTACAGGCTGTGGGTAACATTGGGGTTAAAGTTTTTGACATCACCGGAAGACTTGTTACAACTCTTGTCAATGCAAGGCAGAGTGCGGGGAATTACGAAGTTGAATTTAATGCCTCAGGTATTTCGAGCGGTGTTTATTTCTATTCGCTGATTGTTGACGGCAGGCAGATGGGAGTGAAGCGCATGACGCTTCTGAAGTAGTCTTGCAAATTTAGAAACAGGATTTTTTATTCAGTCGAATGGCATTCAGAAATGGATGCCATTTTTTTTGTTCGTCGTTGGCATTAGCTTTGCCGTTGTTTAGTTGTACCGCCTGCCAGCAATGGACAAACCAATCACACTCTCTGCAGGCGGGGGTGGGGGGAAGGTATCGATGGCAATTAAGAGTTTTGATGGTAAGTGTTTTAACAAGGGTTGAAGTTTGAATTTTCGCGCCCGAGATTACAGATTGTAAACTTTTATTGCCAAGCCAAAAGTAAAAACTTATTGGTCCGGCTGAAAACTAATTACTGAGTATGATTTTCTGATTACAACATTGTATTATTAAGACAATTAATTTATAATGACAATAGAAATAAAATCAGGAAGACAAATGTGGAAGCATTTCCATTTTATCATTTGCACAAAATTCTTTACACTCCCACAACAGACTCTTATTCTGTAAGTATTTCTAAGGAAAATCAATCAGAGTCAATAAACATTAAAACGATTTCTTACTGCTCTGGACTCTTTTTATAATCGATACTAAAAATATGCAGCTGAACTCTTTAAATAATTTATAATAATTTGTTAAAACTTAAACCAATCAATTTTGAAAACTTCAAAAAACTTTTTTATCGCTTTTGTATTAGTACTTTTGTTTTCAGGTTTTACAATCTCTTCGAATCTATATGCAGACGGTGCGCCATTTCCTCCGGATATATTTATCAGCAATGCTACTTTAAACGGAATCCCGTTTACTTTTGGATGCGGACTATATGCCGTTATCCCGGTGAATTCACATTTGGAATTTGATGTCTTAATTAATGTTTATGATGAACATGCCACAATTAGTAATACATTCAGCCCTTTATCTCCTCCCGGTTCCCCAACATTTACACCGCCGCTTCCAACTAATGTTATACAAGGATCTTTTTTATATCATTTCAGTTGGATTTCTCCGACACAATACAGCGGATTTCTTAACCTGGTTGTAACAGACAGAATTTTTAAACCTGTTTCTTGCATACTAAACTTTGAAATGGCTCTTCCGGTTGAATTATCATCTTTCGTTTCTATGCTTCAGGATAATGATGTTGTTTTAAACTGGTCTACTTCCTCAGAGATAAATAACTTGGGATTTGAATTAGAACGGGCAAACGTCTTTGGTCAAACATCAAATGAATGGATAAAGATAAGCTTTGTTCAGGGAAACGGAACTACAACTTCACCGAACAATTATGAATTCACTGACAGAAATCTTACTACCGGAAAATATAAATACCGTCTCAAACAAATCGACTTCAACGGAAACTTTGAGTATTTCAATCTATCAAATGAAGTTAATATTGGAATTCCGGATAAGTTTGAACTCTCACAGAATTATCCGAATCCTTTTAATCCGACAACAAAGATATCCTATAATCTGCCTTTTGACGGAAAGGTAAGCTTGAAAATCTTTGATGTTTCAGGAAAGGAAGTGATGAGTTTAACGAATGAAATTAAAACTGCCGGATACTATGAAACAACAGTGAACGGAAGTAATATTTCGAGCGGTGTTTATTTTTATTCGCTGATTGTTGACGGCAGGCAGATGGGTGTGAAGAGGATGACGCTGCTGAAGTAGTTCTGCAATTTGAAAATAGGATTAGTATTTCAATCGAATGGCATTCAGGAATGGATGCCATTTTTTTTTACGCCGATGTATGGTGCCTGCCCGGCTCAGTCGGGTTCCCAAAAGTTTTTCGCCGTTGTTGGTGTTCCCAAAAGTTTGCAAGAAAGCATTTCATTAAGTGTCATAAGTGCAAATGCAAACTTTTGGGTCACCAACAACTTTGACAATTTCAACATCTTGCTCACAATCGGGAGATTGAGAGCGCGGCTACTTATGGCGTCAGGACTTTACTGCCTGCAGCAAGCAGGCCTGCCTGGCGTCAGACAGGCGTCCTGACGCAATTAGTTTACTTGTGCCGGGACAAAAGTCCCGACACCACAGTAAAGAATGAATTGATTCCCTCGTTTTGGATGGGAATGAATATTTCTTCAAAAATTATGACTTTGGTCATAATATGCAGGATTTTAATTTGCTAAATTAGAAAAAGAAAGGAAACCAGATCATGAAGATGTTTATATTTCTTGTCTTGACCAACTTCATTGTATTTGCAGACTTTGCGGTCTCTCAAAATGAGATCAGCCAAAGTGATCGCGATGCAATCATCTATATAGTTCAGGAAGAGAAAGTTGCACATGACTTCTATAATGCAATGTATGAACTCCATGGGATTATATCATTCAGAAGCATTTCTAAGAGTGAAGGACTTCATATGGATCAAGCCAAAGAGCTGATTGAAAATTTTGGAATTGAAGATCCGAATAAAGAATATTATGAGACTCCAGGAAGTTTCAAGAATCCTAAGTTCGAGGAAATGTACAATAGTCTTGTAAGAAATGGGACAAACTCGATCATTGATGCCTTAGTTGAAGCGGCCAGATTTGAGGAAATGGACATTGTTGATATTGAAAGATTTGCTTCATCCACGCAAAATGAATACTTAAAAAGTACATTTGAAAAGCTTTACGGTGTTTCAGAAAACCATCTGAAGGCATTGGTGAAGGATTTGTTTGAAAGAGGCGTTGAATATACACCAAAGTACTTGTCTCCCGAGCAATACAACAAAATTATCACATCAAAGGAATATTAACAAAATTCTTTGTATTCGCAGAGTCACACGCATAGTTTGCTTCTCTGATGTAACAACAAGCCATGCGGGGACTCTCATGGAACGGGAATTTCAACCTCGCGCTCCCAATCGGGAGATTCAGAGCGAGGAAAAAGTGATGAGTGTTCCTTGTGGCGTTATGACTTTCCTGCCTGTAACAGGCAGGCCTGCCTGGCGTCAGACAGGCGTTCTCACGCAATTAACTTACTTGTCTCGGGTCCGAAAGTCCCAATGCAAAGTAGATTTCATTCGTGCATTCGTGGCAGACCAAAGAAGAATGTAGTAAGAAACCCGATTTCAAACTTTTCATATTCGGCTGTAGATATTGACGATAAGAGTGAGCTTATTCATGGCACAATCCTTGATTACTTTATTCCGGAAAACTTTTTTCACTACTTGATATTTGTTCTCAAAATTCTGAATTTGCAGTAAGCAACCAACCCATGAAGTACCGACTTCAAATATTTTCGGCAGTTTGCATTCCTCTTCTGCTTCTGATCTTTGCAACCACTACCGCTTTTAAATCAGGCAATGCGTCCTCGGAAAGAGCTGTTATTTCCGAATCTCTGCTGACAGAACTCAATCTCAAGAATCCATACGAACAAAAACTCATCTGGGTTTATTTTAAAGATAAGCAAAATTTAACCGGTGATATTATTCTAACCGAAAGGTCAATCGAACGAAGAAGCAAACGCTCTGAAAGCGATGCGCTCTTCAATGATTTAGACATTCCGGTTTCATCTGAATATGTATCTGCAATTGAAGGCACTGGTGCAACTATAAGAAACAAGTCAAAGTGGTTTAATGCGGTTTCCTGCTTCGCAAACAATTACCAGATAAACCTGCTTTCTGAATTTGACTTTGTAAAAAGACTCGACCTTGTAACCAAATATAAGCATTCAGTTCCTGTAACCTCAGACGGAATGTCTCAGATGTTTGAATTTGAAACAGATGATCCACTCGGAATCAATTACGGTCCTTCACTCAATCAGTCAAACATCATCAATATCCCAACAGCACATGATCAGGGCTTTTCGGGACAAGATATTCTCATTGCATCATTTGATGCGGGATTTGATAATCTTGAGCACTTCTGTTTTGGCAGGGCAAGAAATAAAGGAATCCGTTCTTATGATTTTGTGAACGGAGATACAATAGTTGCAAACGGGACAGGCAGAATGGGAAACGGTTCGCATGGAACTCTTACTCTCTCACTAATAGCCGGATATGATCCGGGCAATTTGGTATCTCCTGCTTTTGATGCTCAGTATCTGCTTGCAAAGACGGAGAATACGGAAAGTGAAACGCCGCTTGAAGAAGACAATTGGGTTGCCGCCGCAGAATGGGCTGACAGTCTAGGAGCAGATATAATTACAAGTTCACTTGGCTATCTGAATTTCAATCCTCCGCATCAATCATACACATGGCAGTCAATGGACGGCAATACTGCTCTGATAACACGAGCCGCAGATATTGCCGTAAGCAAAGGCATCATCATTGTTGTATCAGCAGGAAATGCAGGATTCAATTCCTCACACAATACTCTGAGCGCTCCTGCCGATGCATTCAATGTAATTACTGTCGGTGCGGTGACAACAGGAAGACAGAGAGCATCTTTCTCATCAATTGGCCCGACAGTTGACGGAAGAACAAAGCCGGATGTAATGGCACTCGGAGTTAATAATTATACCGCCCGTCCCGGTGCAGGCGGTGCCGGATATCTGAATTCAAGTGTGGGAACATCACTTGCCTGTCCGATGGTTGCCGGAGTCTGCGCAATGATACTTTCTGCAAATAAGAGTTTGAAACCATTGCAGGTGAAAGATATCATCCGAAATACATCAAGCAACAGCAACTCGCCGAATAATCAGATGGGCTGGGGAATTGTAAATGCATGGTCAGCCGTGCAGCTTGCATTCATTTCGGGAGCTAATAATCCTTCAGATTTCTTGTTAAGTCAGAATTATCCAAACCCTTTCAATCCATCAACTACTTTCAGATTCTCATTGACTAAAGCAGCGAATGTGAGCCTGTTAATTTATGATATGAGAGGCAGACTCGTGGAAACAGTTGTAAAGGATCAGATATTCTCAGCTGGGGTTAAGGATATAGTTAAAGACTTTTCCGGACTCTCCATTTCAAGCGGTGTTTATTTTTACTCGCTTGTTGTGAATGGAGAAATGATTGATACGAAGAAGATGACAGTCCTGAAGTAATTAGAAATTAAAAATTAGAAATTAGAAATACTGCTTTGCTAAATCATTGACAATCACATCCGATTTTCCAAGTTTACCGATACAATTTCTACAGCGCATTCTACACTAAAAATAAATTACGTCCATGCCGAGATTGATTAGATCAGGATTGATCCAAATGAGTATCCCGCTTAGTGAAGGAGACGGAAGCATTGATGACATAAAGGAAGCGATGATTCAAAAGCATATTCCCTTTATTGAAGAAGCCGGAAAGAAGGGTGTACAGATACTTTGTCTTCAGGAAATATTCAGTACACCGTATTTTTGTCCGGGACAAAGCGCTGAATGGTACGATGCAGCAGAGCCGGTTCCCGGACCTACTGTTGAAAGGATGCAGGAGTATGCGAAGAAGTATTCTATGGTGATGATCGTGCCCGTATTCGAGAAAGAGCAGGCAGGAATCCTGTACAACACAGCTGCAGTGATAGATGCCGACGGAAAAGTTCTCGGCAAATACAGAAAGAATCACATTCCTCATACATCCGGCTTTTGGGAAAAATTCTTCTTCCGTCCGGGTAATCTCGGATATCCTGTATTTGATACAAAGTATTGCAAGGTGGGTGTCTATATTTGTTACGACAGACATTTTCCGGAAGGCGCAAGAATTCTAGGACTCAATGGCGCGGAGATAGTCTATAATCCTTCTGCTACTGTTGAAGGACTTTCTCAATACCTTTGGAAACTTGAACAACCCGCTCACGCTGCGGCAAACGGTTACTTCATGGGTTGCATCAACAGAGTAGGTATCGAGAAGCCTTGGAATATTGGAAAGTTCTACGGCTCATCTTACTTCGTAGATCCCCGCGGACAGATCTTCGCACAGGCATCTGAAGATAATGATGAATTGCTTATCTCTGAATTTGATCTTGATATGATTGATGATGTGAGAAAGACCTGGCAGTTCTTTCGTGACAGAAGGCCGGAGTCTTATGGGAAGATTACAGAGCTTTGAGGAAATTAATAATTAGAAATTAAAAATTGAAAACTCTTCAATATGTTTCCTTTCGGGTGGACCGGGAAATGAGCTATCACGAGGAATCCAATTATTTCAGTTCGAACTTTTTGCTTTTGCAGACGGTATGGCTTTGACAATATTTTTAATTTCTAATTTTTAATTTCTAATTGAAAAAGTGACTGATTACAACAAGCCGCAGAACGAGAACGAGTTCAAACTGAATTTCGCACCGATCAATCCGTTAATGGATCAGACTCAGGCATTGGTAGAAAGTTCAAGATGTTTGTTCTGCTTTGATGCTCCATGTATTAAGGCATGCCCTACTCATATTGACATTCCGCTTTTCATAAGGCAGATCAGTACGGGCAATCTGACCGGCTCTGCAAGGACAATTTATGAATCCAATTATTTCGGTAACGCCTGCGGAAAGGTTTGTCCTGTTGATGTTCTTTGTGAAGGAGCTTGTGTCTATAATCTCGTCAATGAGAAACCGATTGAGATAGGCAGGCTTCAGAGCTATGCGGCTACTCATGTAATGGAAAAAGACATTGCATTGTTCAAACCGGGCGAAGATAATTCAAAACGCGTTGCAGTTATAGGTGCCGGTCCTGCAGGAATTTCATGTGCTTGTGAGTTGAGAAGATTAGGATATGAAGTGGATATTTTTGAAGCGAAGTCTCAGCCCACAGGTCTGACGCTTCACGGAGTTGCGCCGTATAAGATAACCAATGATGAGGCAATCAGAGAAGCAGAGTATCTGCAGAGCCAGCTTGGGTTTAAGATTATTTACAATTCACCCGTAACAGCGTATGAACAATTCAAGCAACTCGAACAGAAATATGATGCGGTCTTTATCGGCATTGGACTCGGTGATACAGTTGCACTGAATATAAAGGGAGAAGATCTGGAAAATTGTGTCGGTGCTGTTGATTTTATCGAAGAGGTGAAGTTAAAGAAACATGATGCTAAAGTCGGAAACAAAGTTGTGGTGATTGGCGGCGGGAACACAGCCATGGATGCGGCTTCCGAAGCGGCAAGAATGGGAGCGGACAGAGTATGGCTTTCTTACAGAAGGTCCAGAGACGAGATGCCTGCTTATGAATTCGAATATGAGCTTGCTAAGAATGTATGCGTTGAGCCGTTGTTCAATACATTGCCTGTGGAGATTCTGGGGGATGGAAAAGTTGAGGCAATAAGACTTGCCCCAACCAAACTTGTTGACGGAAAAATAATAACAGCCAAGAATGAAATATTCACGATCGAATGTGATATGGTAATAAAAGCAACCGGTCAGGAGAAGCAGAATGTATTGCTTGACATTATAGACGGATTCGAATTTGACAGAGAAGGAAAACCACTCATCGAGCCGGATACTTTCCGCGCGGTTCATACAAAATATTTCATAGCAGGGGATGTGATAAACGGAGGATCAGAGATCGTCAATGCTGTTGCCGAAGCTGTGAAGGCGGCAGAGGGTATTCACAAATATTTGAGCAAGGAAGCGAACAATTAACTTATGGCAGATCTGAAAATAAATTTTGCAGGCATAGAATCACCAAATCCGTTTTGGCTGGCATCCGGTCCACCGACAAATTCAGGATATCAGATCATGAAAGCTTTTGATGCGGGATGGGGTGGAGCAGTTTGGAAAACAATGGGACTGCCAGTTGTGAATACTTCAAGCCGTTATGCCGGTATTGATCAGGGTGATGCAAAGCTGACCGGCTTCAGTAACATTGAGCTGATTTCCGATCGTAGGTTAAGTGATAATCTGAAAGAACTTGAGGAAGTGAAGAAATACTTTCCTCTTCATCCGGTCATTGCATCTCTGATGGTTGATACAAGAGAAGAATGGCATCAGGTTGTAAAAGATGCGGAGAATGCCGGAGCTGACGGACTTGAACTGAACTTTGGATGCCCTCATGGAATGTGTGAAAGAGGAATGGGCTCGGCAGTAGGACAGGAACCCGAAGTGCTGAAGCTGATAGTATCGTGGGTGATGGAAGTTGCAAAGAAGCCGGTCATTGTCAAACTCACTCCGAACGTAACAGACATCACAGATTCGGCAATTGCCGCAAAAGAGGGCGGTGGAAATGCGATCTCGCTCATCAATACTTTCCAAAGCATCATGGGAGTTGATATAGATAACTTTGTGCCGTACCCGATAGTTGACGGCAAAGGAACCAATGGCGGATATTGCGGTCCCGCGGTCAAGCCGATTGCTCTGAACATGGTTCGCAATTGTGCACAGAGTCCGTATGTGAATCTTCCCGTCTCAGGAATCGGCGGCGTATCAAACTGGCGCGATGCTGTTGAGTTCATTTTGATGGGAGCATCAACGGTTCAGGTCTGCACTGCGGTAATGCATTACGGTTTTGGAATCATAAGAGAGATGACTTCGGGTTTGTCTGATTACATGGACAGCAAAGCATTTGCCAATGTAAGCGACATGGTAGGAAAGGCGCTGATCAATACTGTTGCGTGGGAAGAACTCAATCTTAACTACAATGTCATTGCAAAGATAGACAACAGGAAGTGCATCGGATGCATGCTTTGTTATGCAGCATGCGAGGACGGAGCGCATCAAGCGATCGGCATCGACTCTAACGGTTCACGTGTTCCATTTATCATCGAAGAGAATTGTGTCGGCTGCAACTTGTGTTCATTGGTTTGTCCTGTAGAGGGTTGTATTGAAATGGTTGAGACAAAAAACATTTCAGGTTTTGAATCATGGAAAGACAGAACAGAAAAGGGAAACATTCCAAAGACATTTGATGATCCGCTTGCAGGAGGGTTGAGTCATAGAGTTACTGAAATTGAGAAAGCAATTAAAAAGTTGAAATGAAGTTACGATATGTAATTTTATTTCTGTAATTCAGATCCTTCAAACTGACCTTCCAGCAATTACGCAAGTTGTTACTCTTTTTTCTTGTCATTCTGAACGAGCCTGCATCTTGGAAGTGAGTCATGTTGCTCCTTGCTCAAGCAGGCGAAGTGAAGAATCCATATCAAATGGTTTCACAATTGCTCGCAGGTCATCCGCGCCGATTCGCAGGTCGTCCGCGCCGTTTAGCAGAAAAACAGTAAAAAAACTCTGTTCTGCCTCGGAACTACGCAGAATACCTGCTCTTCTTAGCAAACTTAAAGCGGCGGTTTGTTAATGTTAGCTATTAATTGGCAGAAAACGCATTTCCTGAAACTTCCATAAAAAATAACAGCAAGTATTCAGCTAAACTGTGGACGAAAGCAAATTTAACACTTTGAACACAATATGACTATTGTGGAATGTGCATCCTGCAGTAGTTCAAGAAATCCACAGTCATCAATAATACTCTTCAAATGACTGCTAATTCTATCTTTTTTCGCCGTTGTTGGTGCCTGCCCGGCCCAGTCGGGTTCCCAAAGGTTTGCATGAAAGCATTTCACAAAGTGTGGTAAGTACAAATGCAAACTTTTGGGTCACCAACAACTTACCCTAAAATTGCAAAGATTGAAAAGAGGTGTTATGCCTGTTGGTGGCTACTCGTTTCACTCGGAGAACACCAACAGGGGCGGAACGAGTATCAGCAGGAAGAATCATACCAACCGGTTCACTTGCCGAATCACGCATACTGGCTACAGCTACACAAACATTTGACCAGTCCAAAGCAATGTAGTGCCTGCCCGCAGTCGGCAAATCATGTACAATCTCTGCAGGCGGGCCTGTAAGTTTCAATTTTTGTATTTTGCATTTGAAGGGCTCCTTTCATTTTATGAAGTTCAACTTTCCGCCAAGATAATTGGCGCTAACTCTAAATGAAAGTGAGCTCTTTGCTAATTTGTCGACCTGGAAAATTAGCAATTGAGTTGGCAATGAATAGTGACGTCTTTGTCAGAGGAATGAAAGAAGTTGCTCAATGGACAAGTATTGTTGAATCTGTCAATAGCCACTTACAATTCTTAGAGTTAAATAGATATTTTAAAACAATTGTATTTCGTAATCGTCTTTGGTTATGCTCGTCAAGAGGAGAAAAATACCCTACTTTGACTTTCGCACTGTTACTATTTGTTACTTCAATTGAATCAAATCTTATTATTCTTCCAATTGAAGAATCAAACATTTCCTTATCAATAACTTTGATATCTTCATGAAATTCATTCTTATATGATTTTTCTTTAGTAATGACTTCATTCTCAACAATGAAATCAATTCTTGATTCACCAGGACCCGAAGAGTATAAATATGGTTTTAGCAACACATTTTGAATCAATGAGTCAATTTTATTCAGCGAATCGCATCGAAGATCTTGAGATACTTCCTCTTTTTGTTGGCAAAAAACCGACAATATTGAAAGAAAGATTACAAAATAGACTTCTGACTTCATAAACTTTTTTAGTTTGGAGATATATTAATCTCGTCAATAAAGTACTCCGGATAATAACGCTTGGCAAGTTTTTTTCTTTCATTAAACGAATTCAAGTAATCGATGGCGGCTTTATAACTTTGTATTTCCTTACCGTATGCAGCTCTTTCAAAGAACTCACCATGCTCTGCTGCTCTGAGAGTTGATACATCCCAATAGTCTAGTCCGGATTTATCAACCCCATAGTGAGTCAATTCATGAAGTATAGTAACAGCCACCATAATTAAATAAACGTCGCTAGTATTTTTGTCTGAATTTTCCAATAGATTAACCATGTCAACATCTAGAATTAATTCATTGGAACCAATGTTCATCGAAAACTGGCCAAAAGCTCCTTCCAGGTTTGTAACGGTAATTATAGGTCCTTCTCCCCATACTAAAGCATCCTTTATCTCTTTTGTCGAGAGCCCGCAATATTTTACTAGGGCATTCATAATCTTGTTGTTCAATGCAATGCTTTGAATTTCCTCACTCAAATAATTTGCAAGTCTTGGAAAATCTTTCGCCTGTGGAAATTCGAATCTTCCGTCAGGGTCAGTATACATCAAAGGATTATCAAAAAATGCTCTGTATGGTGTCCATCATAAAGCTTTGAATTCAATCTTATCAGGGCTTCCCCATCTCCCAATCCTGCTGTCATAATACCTCGCACCAAAATAATCGTACAGATTCTCGTCATCCTCTTCCTTCCCGGTAAA
>CALEVL010000239.1 GCA_937924675.1 uncultured Ignavibacteria bacterium
AGGTTTACCCGGCAAGGACGGGCCCGCCTGCGTAAAGTGTTGAAGTTCAGTATTCATCGGGCAGGCTTACGCCAAAGCTCACAATTTTTTAACGGCAATTAGGATGAGGCCTGTCCGCCGTCATTCGCTTTAAGTGAGTAGTAATTCGACAGGCGGGCGGGTTGTTTTTCCGAACCGATTTTTTTCTAACTTTCCAGCTTGATTTCGAATGAATTTTCGAAGTACATAAATGTTTTGGACAGCAATGATGCACTGAACTTTGTATGAGATTATTTCTCTTCCCGGTTTAACAAACTACAACTGTGATTTCTTATCCAGCGCAAATCTCACCAGACTCAGGCTGCCGTGCAAATCAAGCTTTTTGCTTATGTTGTTTCTATGTGTCTCTACTGTTTTGTAACTTATAAATAGTTTGTCGGCAATTTCCTTTGACGACATATTCTCAGATACAAACTTTAATATTCTTTTTTCCATCGGAGTAAGATCTTCTATGCCGGGATTTTCTTTCTTAAGTTTTTCGTGCAATGTCATCCGCTTCACAAGAAACTTTGATATCAAAGGACTGATTGCATAATCGCCGGATGCGACAATCCTTATACTCTCGCAAATGTCATCAGCCGCGCTTTCCTTGAGTACATATCCTCTTATTCCAAGATCCATTGCTTCGTTAAACAAGTTTTCGGCTTTGTACATTGTAAGAAATATTATATTCACGGTATTGTCAGAACCTTGCAGCTCTTTCAAAACTTCAAATCCTGTTTTCTTGGGCATGTCAATATCAAGAATTGCTATATCGGGATTCTTTTCCCGTATCATGTCCAATGCTTTCTGCCCGTCGGCGGCTTCACCGATAATCTCAATATCATCTTCCTCTTCAATTATCTGTTTAAGCCCGCCTCTGAATATCGGGTGGTCGTCAGCTATTATTATTCTAATCTTATTTTTCATAGTCATTATAGTTTCGCGACAGCTATCTCCCTTTTCACAAATTAAGCAATGCCGTCAGATGAATTCATCAGTTATGATATGTAATTTGCATAAGGGTTGACCCTTTGTTCATCAATATATTCGAAAACTTCAATGTGATTTTTCTGCTTCAATGGGTATGCTGATTCTTATTTTTGTTCCTTTTCCCGGCGAAGATTCAACATTGAACTCACCGTTGAATAATCTTACTCTTTCTTCGATCCCCTTTAGACCAAAACCGTTTCTGTCTGAATTCATCCTGTAATTCCACAAATCAAATCCTTTACCGTCATCCGAAACGCCGATTTCAACATTGGTTTCTGACTTTCTGACTCTTATTAGTACTTCACCTGCCTCTGAGTGTTTTATCACATTGTTTAAACTTTCCTGAATGATCCTGTATAGGTTGATTCCTGTTTCAGGAGGAAACGTTTGGTCAATATTTTCTATTCGTCCCTTGAAATTTATGTCAGTGAATTCATTGGCTCTCTCAATCATAGATTCAATTGTCTTTGTTAGTCCCAGTCTGTCAAGCTCATAGGGTCTGAGGTTATAGGATATTTGCCTCACGTCATCTATTGCCGAAGATGTCAAATCTGACAATTCGCTCAACTGTTGAATGTACTTTTCATCCCCTGCCTTCTTTATACTTGTCAAAAGTTTATTCTTGAGAATAAGCAAATCCTGGCCTATGCTGTCGTGAAGTTCAGCGGCAACCCGTTTTCTCTCATTCTCCTGCGACTCGATAAGTTTCTTGGTAAATTCTTCCCTCTGTAAATTTTCTTCATTCAACCTTTTTACCCGCTTCTTATAAAATGAACCAAGTCCTGCCAGTACGCCAAGACCAACCAGACTCTTGAACAACACAGTCTTTTGCCAGGGCGGAGATATCTTCAGCTTTATTGAAGTTCCTTCCTCATTCCAAAGTCCGTCATTATTGGAGCCTTTAACTCTGAAAGTATATTCACCCGGATCAAGGTTCGTATAAGTGGCCGACCTCCGCGTTCCGCAATAAACCCAGTCTTCATCAAATCCTTCCATTTTATATGCATGCTGATTTTGCTTCGGGTCGTTATAGATCAACGATGCGAATTCAAAAGTGATGACGTTTTCCTTGTGTGTCAGCGTTATCTCGTCAGCGTATGTGATGCTCTTCTTCAGAAAAGGATTATCAGGAGACGGTGTCACAGATTCATGCAGGATCTTGAAATCCGTCAGGGCTATCTGCGGGACGTGGGGATTGGTCGTGATCTCTTCGGGCTTAAAATATGTTACTCCATTCTTGCCGCCGAAATACATGGTTCCATCGGATGATTTAAAGGACGAGAACGAGTTGAAGTCATTGAGTCCGGGGTAACTTGTTATATTATTATTTTTGATATCATATTTGAGCAATAAGCTATTGGCCGAAATCCAAAAATTATTTTCTTGATCCAATAACATGGCATTCGCCATTTTTCCGGGGATGGTTACGCGCGTGAATCTATTTGTTATTGAATCCAGTTTGCAAATTCCTCCCGAAGCTGTACCAAACCAAAGATTTTTTTCTTGATCTTCAATAATGACATGCACAATCGTGTCAGAAAGGCTTTCGTTATTATTTGGATCAAAATTGAAATTTGACAATTGATCAGTTGATCGAACATACTTAAACACGCCAGAACCCTGAGTACCTATCCAAATATCATCATTTGAATCTTCATATACGCACATCACAAGGATGTTTCTGAAAGCATTTGAAATAGTCTCATTCTCAATAATTTTTTGAGTCTGAGTGTCAAAGATTAAAAGATGTTTATGACCTACTACCAACCATTGGCGATTAGAATTTTTTCTTTCCTTAAGTTTGCAGTCTGAATAAAAAAAAGGCTGGTTCATAATTTTCAAAAATAAATCTTGTTCTATAACAGAAATCTGATTATCGTCTATGTCTATGTGTATCAATCCGTATTTATTGCAGCCAATCCATAAGCCGTTTTCTTCATCCGACACTATACTAAGAATTGTAGTTCTATCCATATCTTCAAACTTGAAGAGTTCATATCTATTATCATGACTCAAATAATACTTGTAAAGCCCATTAGCCCAGGTCCCGAACCAAAATGAATTCTCCGAATCTATGAATAGAGTGTGAACATCAATATCAGATGTTCCTGGAAGA
>CALEVL010000240.1 GCA_937924675.1 uncultured Ignavibacteria bacterium
GATAAAATTTACAGTAACATGGCAATTTATTCATAGCTGAGTGTCAAGAATGTTCTTTTCAATCAGAATTCTCATTCAAACTCTGTAGTCATCCTTTCGCCAGTGCTGAATTTTCCTTTTGATTTGTTCAGCGCTTAAATTACCATTTACTGTATCCTGACAGAGCTTAGGGAATTCTTCGTCTGAAGCAAATCTTAAAGCAATTATCTGAATCATTTCTAACCGTTTGTCTATCTCCTTTCCGGTAAGAATGAAATGTCTGAGCGATTCTTCAGCTCTAATGGCTCTGTCCTGAGCCTTGAGGGCGAATACGCGGCTGTAGAAGAATGAAAAAAATAAGTAGATGCTTATAAAAAGTAAAATGATTGCAGTACTTATTTGTGAAGATTCTTTGTATGAGTTGTAAACAAAGTAGCCGCTTAGAATAAGTATAACAAGCAGTATTGAGAATGCAATAAAGTGATAGCCAATTACAAATTGTTTATGGTTATCAAAACTCTGTTCTTTCATTTTCGTTTTCTCCTTTTTGATTAATTGAAATTTTAATAAAAAACAAAACGACGTATGATATACGTCGCTTTGTTTTTACCATCTGATTTTCTAGTTACTTTGAAGCTTTGAGGCTGTCGATTTTTGTTTTTTGATCTCTGTAAGACTTCTTGTCATAGATTACAATTGACTTGTCAATACATTGCTCAGCCTTTTGATAGTCTTTGTTTTGCAGGTAAAGGTCTGACATTATGTAATATGCACTTGCTTCATTAACAGTGCCTTCAACATAAGTCAGAGACTCTTCCAATGTTGAAATAGCTTCGTTCCTTAGTGTCTCCGTTGAATTCTCATCTTTCGTAACCGTATATGCTTCATTAAGAAGTAAACCTCCGTACCCCTGCTTAAGATCAAAATCATTGCTACCGAAATTCTTGAATGCTTCTTTATAAATTTCTTTTGCCCTTTTAAAATCAGGCATTCCGGCATAAAAATTTGCAAGATTCATGTAACCGTCTTTTGCCTTGTTGCTTGATGGATAATCCTTCAACGCAGCACTCAGAGCCTTTTCATCCTCATTGAGATATGCAAGAAGAAATTTTGCATCATCGGTATAACCTGCTGAATTGTCCGGATCAATTGATATGGTCTTATTCAAATACGGTTTTGGATCACCTTCGAGTCCGTTTGAAACGACCTTGTCCGCATAATTATAATTGGCTGCAGGATCTTCCGGATTTGCTTCAACAGCACTTTTCAATGAGCCATATGTATTTATTCCGGTATGATACTCCTTCATCTTCAACAGGAATTGTTCTGCAGGTAAATAGCCGTAAATCCTGTCAATCTCTGTTCCATTTGGCTGAGTGAATATTATGGTCGGGAAACCTTTGACTCCGTATTTCTTCGCAAGCTCAGGCCCCTCGCCTTTCTCTGCATCAATTTTCCAGTTGATTTGATTTTCATTTGCAAATGCGTATACATCAGAATTAGTGTAAACTTTTCTGTCAGTTTCAACACACCATTTACACCAGTCTGTAACGAAATCGATCATAACTATTTTGTTCTCCTGCTTAGCTTTATCGAGTACTTCTGCATAACTTCCTTCTGCAAACTCAACATCGGCTAAGGAAATATTATAGCAAAAGAAAAGTGTTCCCATTATGAATGACAAGATCAATTTTTTCATCATAAAGTATTTTGTTTGATTTTTTTTTGAACTTAAGAATAGTCTGCCTTAACAACAATAGCATTTACTACGGTTCTTAAGCAAATAAGTTAAGATACATCAGGAATAATACTCACTTCCCGAATTGCTCTTCTTCAGTTGAACCGGTTAAAGCCGTAGTAGCAGAATGACCTGAAGTTATGGCCATCTGAACCTTGTCAAAGTATCCTGTTCCTACAAATGACTGATGTTTGACTGCCTTGAAACCAAAGTGCTTTTCCAATTCAAATTCTTCTTCCTGAAGTTTGGTAAATGCTGTCATGCCAAAATCCCTGTATCCAAGAGCAAGTTCGAACATTCCCATATTTAATGAATGGAAACCGGCAAGTGTTATGAATTGATATTTGTATCCCATTTCGGCCAATTGATCCTGGAATCCGGCTATCTGCTCATCATTCAGATTTCTCTTCCAGTTGAATGAAGGTGAGCAGTTATAAGCAAGTAATTTCCCCGGAAACTTTGAATGAATAGCATCTGCAAATTCTTTTGCCTCAGTAACATCCGGATGCGATGTCTCACACCAAATTAGATCCGCATAAGGCGCATAAGAAAGACCTCTTTCAATTGCTGACTCGAGTCCGCCTGTTATCTTAAAGAACCCTTCTTCAGTTCTTTCACCTGTAAGAAATCTGTGATCTCTTTCGTCTATATCACTTGTCAAAAGGTGAGCACTGTTTGCATCTGTTCTTGCAACAAGTATGGTTGGAACTCCCATAGTATCGGCTGCAAGTCGCGCTGAGACAAGCGTATTGATAAATTCTCTTGTTGATACAAGCACTTTCCCACCAAGATGCCCGCATTTCTTTGCGGAACTCAGCTGATCTTCAAAGTGCACGCCCGCTGCGCCGGCTTCTATCATTGCTTTCATGAGTTCAAATGCATTAAGCGGTCCTCCAAAACCCGCTTCCGCATCGGCAACAATCGGTGCATACCAGTATACATCATCATGTCCATCCATATGTGCTATTTGATCTGCTCTCATTAAAGCATTATTGATTCTCCTTACTACAGCAGGAACACTGTCTGCCGGATACAAGCTCTGATCAGGATAAGTATGTCTTGCATTGTTTGCATCAGCTGCAACCTGCCACCCGCTCAGATAAATTGATTTCAATCCGGCTTGAACCATCTGAACAGCCTGATTTCCGGTAAGCGCTCCCAGTGCCCTCACGAGCCGCTCGGAATGAAGCAGACTCCAAAGCCTTTCCGAACCTGCTCTTGCTATTGAGTATTCAATCTCAAGTGAACCTGAAAGTGAGTCTACATCCTTTGCACTGTAAGGTCTCTTAATGCCATTCCATCTTGGGTCGTTATTCCATGACTCTTCAAGCGATCTCAATCTTTGCTCTGTCATAATGTTTTTTCCCTTTTTTGATTATTTGATTTTTTCGTAAGCAACAAGCGTTAAGAATTCACCAAACTCATCAACGGTTGACAACTGATTAATGAGTTCTGCGGCCAATTCATATTTGCCGTTTGAAAATCTTTCTTCGCCAACCATGGATCTTATTTTTGAAAGTTCTTCTTTGACCATCGGAAAGTAAAGTTCTTTGGTAATCTCTCTGCCGTCAGAAAGAACACCTTTGCTGTTGTGTATCCATTGCCAGATTTGAGCTCTGGATATTTCTGCAGTCGCCGCATCCTCCATCAGATTGTAAATCGGTACACATCCGTTACCATTCAGCCAAGACTCCATATATTGTATTGAAACATCTATGTTGAGTCTGAGTCCATCTTCTGTAATCACACCTTCAGGAATTGCCAGCAAGTCTTTTGCATTAACCTTGACATCATCTCTATTGTTGTCAATCTGGTTCTGTCCCGGCATTAATTCATCAAAGATTTCTTTTGCTGTTGAGATAAGTCCCGGGTGTGCAACCCAGGTGCCATCATGGCCGTCGGATGCTTCTCGTTGTTTGTCTGCCTTTACTTTTGCTATAGCTTCGGCATTGGCTTGCTCATTGTTCTTGATTGGTATTTGTGCAGCCATGCCGCCCATTGCATGGATGCCTCGTTTGTGACATGTTTGAATGACCAATTGAGAATATGATCTGAGGAAGTGTGTTGTCATTGTTACTTTGCTTCTGTCAGGCAATACAAAGTCAGAATAATTACGGAATTTTTTAATGAAACTGAAAATGTAATCCCATCGTCCGCAATTTAATCCAGCTGAATGATCCTTGAGTTCATACAGGATTTCATTCATCTCAAAGGCAGCAAGTATGGTTTCTATCAAAACAGTTGCTCGAATAGTTCCTCTCGGTATGTTAAGTAAATCCTGTGCCATATTGAAAACATCATTCCAAAGTCTTGCTTCAAGATGATTCTCAAGCTTGGGCAAATAGAAATATGGACCACTGCCTGCTGCAATCAGGTTCTTTGCATTATGATAAAAGAACATTGCAAAATCAAACAATGAGCCGGAAACCCTTTGTCCATCTAAAGTGACGTTCTTCTCATCAAGATGCCACCCGCGCGGACGAACCATCAGAACTGCCGGTTGATTTCCAAGAGAGTATTTTTTCCCTTCAGGACTTGTAAAACTGATTGTCCTGTTAATTGCATCCCGCAGATTGATCTGACCTTCAATGCAATTCTGCCAGGTCGGGGAATTCGAATCCTCGAAATCAGCCATGAACACATTGGCACCTGAATTTAGCGCATTGATTATCATCTTCCTGTCAACAGGTCCTGTTATCTCTACTCTCCTGTCTTTCAGGTCATCCGGTATTTCAGCTACGGTCCATTCACTTTCACGAATAGATTTTGTTTCAGGTAAGAAATCCGGCAGCTTGCCGCTGTCAATTTCATTCTGAACCTGAACTCTTCTCTTTAATAAGGCACTTCTTCTTTCTTTAAATGATGATTCAAGCGCAAGAAAAAATTCCAAAGCACCGGGTGTGAGAATAGTTTCAAACTGATCTTTGAATTCATCTGTGATCTTGAGTTGTTCGGACATTTGAGAACTGAATTTAAATTTCTATTGGGGAGAAAGTTCTTCTGACTAGCAAAGTATTTCTGCTTTTTCTTGTTTGATAATATACTCACATCAATAAGAAAATTCGAGTTCAATTAATGGTATAGATATTAAGTTTTAGTATTTAACTCGGATTGAGTATTCATATCTTTGCAGAACCAAAAATAATTCTTTGTGAAAGTATTAATTACAGGCGGAAGCGGCTTGCTCGGACAATATCTGAACCTTGAACTGTCAAAGAAGAATAAGATACTTACGTTGTATAACTCCCATCCGGGAAACTGTTTGAGCTTTGATTCAGACAGAATTGATCTTTCGGATTGGAAAGCTCTGAAAGAAGTATTTAAGAAATTACGACCGGATGTTGTTGTTCATACGGCAGCATTGTCCCGACCGGAAATTTGTGATGAAATGCCGAGAGAGCTTGTTTTCAGGATAAATTCAGAATTGACCGAAAATCTCTCAGGATTGTGCGCAGACAATAACGCACTCCTTATATTTACTTCAACCGATCTGGTTTATGACGGAAACACAGGTGGAATGCTTACAGAAGACGATGCGCCTAATCCTGAATCAAGATATGCCGAATCCAAATTAACAGCTGAAGAGAAAGTCACTTACTCAGGTTGCAAAAATGTAATTCTCAGGACTTCGCTTTTATACGGCTTTGGGTTGAATCATTCAACAAATAATTTTCATGCAGCTTACAAAAAATTCAAAGACGGAGAAAAGGCATCTTTGTTTTATGATCAGTTCAGAACTCCGCTTGCCTTACATGATGCGGCAAGATTAATTGGCAATTTGATAGAAAAAAATATTCAAGATACTTTATTGAATTTTGGAGGAAGGGAAAGAGTCTCACGCGTTGAGCTTGGTGAAAAATTATGTGAAGCAGCCGGTTTTGACAAGAATCTGATCTCCGGAATTTCTATGCAAGATGTGAAAGCAGTTCACAGAGTTGCGGATGTTTCGATGAATACGGAAAAATTGAATTCACTCGGACTGATTCAAAAAGGTGTGGATGAATCAATCCGAGAAATCATTTCGCATAAAAAAATGCCGGAATGATTGATGACAATTGAATTAATTTACGCTAGGGTCATCCGGGAAAGTTGAAATCACAGCATACTTGTTTCCCATTTTTCTGAGGGCCTGTCCCCATTGGTTCTCCGGCTGGTTTCGGAAAATAAAGTCAGAAGTAGTCTTACTCAGAAACCATGCGTCATGTTCAAACTCACCCTGCAGCTGGCCCGGGCCCCAGCCGGAATATCCAAGTATGAATCTGAAATCATCCGGATCAGCAATGCCTGTATCAATATTGAATCTCAGATTATCGAAATTTCCTCCCCAAAAAATACCCTCACTTATTTCAATGCCGCCTGAAAGATCTTTTGACTTATGAATGAAGTTTAGAGTATCCTGCTGTACGGGTCCGCCGATATACACCGGTGCCCTGAACTCCGGGAAATCTTCAACAACTTCGTGAAGCCTGTATTCCGATGGCTTGTTAATGATGAACCCCACTGAACCCTCATCATTATGCTCTGTGAGAAGGATTACTGATCTCTTGAAAATGTCATTTAGGAAAGGCGTAGATAAAAGAATTACGCCTCTCTCGAGTTTGGTGGTTTTGTCAATCATCTTCTTTATTTTATCAGGATCATTTTTTTTGATTGAATAAAATTTCCAGCTTCAAGTCTGTAAATGTAAATTCCTGACGGAAGATTCCCGGCATTGAATTTTATCGAATTGTTTCCGCCGGTAACTTTGCCGCTGATTAGCAATGCTACTTCTTTACCGCTTATATCAAATACTCTCAGAGTAACCTCCTGAGATTTTGGAAGGGAGAAACGAATTGTTGTTGACGGGTTAAAAGGATTCGGATAATTCTGATCAAGCATATAGCTTTTAGCCATTAGTGAGGGTTCTATGCCGGTTATGAGGTCAATAGAACTGACTCTTGCATTAGTCTCAATTTCTGCAATTCCTGCAACAGAATTATTGAGAATATTTCCTGTGAAGCTCTTTACAATGACTTTGGCACTGTCTGATGTAACAATTGAACCAACCTGAACTGTTGAACCCTGAATACTCAAAGGACCTGTACTCGGGATGTGGGCAACCGTCAATCCGTCTTTGTACAGAAAAATTTCACAATCTGTCACATGAATATTTGTACCGTTACCTGTATTAGGAGTGATGTCGTACAAAACAAATCTTCTTATGTCAATCGGAATTTCCCATTTTAAAACCACATATTCGTTAACACCGCCATTTGAGATCCAGTTAACTCTCATATCACTGTTTCGCGCCTTACGGTCAACAATATTTTTTCCGGCATAGCTATCGTTACCTGTGCTCAGATAGCTGCTTTCACGGACTTTTGCTGAAGTAGACAGGTTTGTAAAAGAGCCCTCAAACAAATTAAATGGTACGGTTATCATGGTATGACCCGCATGACATCCCACGCACTTCGTTCCTGAGCCGTTATTTCCAAAGTTCATTCCAAGTACATGTGAGAACTCACCGTCGTTATGTCTGAGAAGATGTCCGTTGCTGTCAACTACCTGTTCAAACATTGAGACATTGGCAGGAATATCTCCCTGTGCAATCTTTCCGTCACGGTTAACAGTTATTTCTCTAAACAATATCGGATGATCTTCGCCATTCTCATTTTGTCTCTGAAAGTTCAGAAAGAATCTGATCTTTGCGTTTTTCTGTATTGGAGGTGCATCATCAATCCGGGCATCAACGGGTCCATTCGAATAGATATTCAAACAATCAAATCTGAAGAGACCTCCCTGATAAAAAGTCGCAGGGTTGGTCGTTGGAGGAACCTTGTTGGTATCGAACGCATCCAAGTAATCAACAATTGGAGGAGTTTGCCTTGGAGCAAGAATCTCCGCATTAAGTTCAAGTGTACCCGGCAGGTCAACAATTTGTGTCAGGCCACCACCGTTAATCGATCCGGCATAGATTCCAAAATCAGTATTGATAGCTGATGTTGCATAAGAGAACATAATTCTTCCATCAGGAAGCGGTACAGGATCAGTAGCATAAGGTGGCTGCATTGTTCCATAGGAGGGAGGATTTTGAACCAGCAATGCCGTTGTTGAATCAACACCAAAAACTGTTTTTGCTTCAGCAAATCCCTGGTCATAAATTCTTATCCCCGGACTTCCGGAAGTTGTTGACATGGAATTTAAAGGTATATAAACACTTACCAACTTTCCGTCCGGCATTATTCTTGGTCTGTAAGAGAACAGACTCTTTCTTGTACGTGGATCTGTAGCATATTGCTTGAGCATATCCCCGTCTGGATTTACAATATTTACCTGCCAGATATTTGCTATATCATTTGTAAGGGCAAGCGAATCAACACGCGTAAAGCCGGTTCCTGAAAGGTCGCTGGGACGATCAATATTAACCCACCATCTGGAATACAATATTCTACCGGAAACAGGATCAATAGAAGGTTTTTCTCCTCCGTTCCTTTCAGTTGTTACCCTCATTGCAGTACTGCCTAGGGTATCAGTAATGAACAGGTTAGTTGTGAGGAATCCGTCATACATTGAAAGTGTCGGATATCTTGTTGAAGCAAATATAATCTTGCCATCAGGCAGATAAACGGGGTCAAGATCATCATATTTTATAAACTTTGATGCGGCATTCCCGAATTGCGACAGGTCAATATTTCTGTCTGATTGGGTTACTTTGAACAAGCGGGTAAAATTACTTCTGAGCTCATATATTCTCCAGCTGCTGTCTCTGTGTTCAATGCCTGCAAAAACTATCTTCTGCCCGTTCCAGTGGACACATGGCTGCTGAACATCTATTAATGTAGTATTTCCAAACTGAATTGTGCTGTCGATCAATGTGGTAATGCTTCCTGATACATCTCTCAGCAGCAGTCTTCCTCCAACAACGGTACTTCTGGAAAACGGACCCATGCCGGGCAACAGACCTGCCTGCGGATAAAATATGTTTCCATTTTGCACAAGATTTCTGGAAGCAAATACTATTGGCACATTTATGCTTTGCGAAAATGAATTTGAAACGTGAAGCGTCAGAATGAGTAACATGCACAAGAGTACTAAAATCGGTCTTCTATGATTCATTTATCTGTCTTTTTTTAAACTTAGTTATTTTCGGAATGTAATAAAATCTGATTTTACGGTAGAGGCAGCATTCATCTTTCATCCGTCCAAAACGTTTTACTTAGAAGGAAGTTGGCTCGAACTAGTTGCATAGAATAAAATCATCTCCGCTTTCTTTTGAACCCTTCGGCAAGCTCAGGGCAAGCTAAAGAAAGCTTGGC
>CALEVL010000241.1 GCA_937924675.1 uncultured Ignavibacteria bacterium
TTATCTCTATAACAAGATCCTGCAAAGTCTTCCTAACACTTCCGATTCCAAAAATCAGATTCTGACAGATCTTAACCGCGACATAGAAATTTCAGGTATATTAATATCAAAAGGCTTGTATAGTCAAAGCCTGAATATTCTGAAAAAGATTGCTGCCAGGTCTTTGCACAATGAGTATTTCCTTGAATATATCAAGAGTCTGAATCTTACGAAGATCGCTTTACTTAATACAATTCCAAACAGAAGGATCATACAAGTTACAACAGAACTTTACGACAAGATTGAATTTGCGCTGAAAGCATTTCATGAGATTCAAACTGCTTCACGTCTCAACAACGAATTGATAGCCTTGGTTAAAGAGTACGGATTTGGAGATGTTGCAAAGAATAATGAGAATTTGAAGAGGCTATTCAGTAATGAATTTTACAGCTCAGACAAGAAGCTTTCTGTGGATGCAAGAGTATATTATTACGGAGACAAGTTTATATATTACAGCTTGCAGAATGATTTAGAAAGTGCATACGAGGCAGCAAAAAGAAGAGCCGAACTGGTAATGAAAAATCAGTTCTATTATGAAAAATATCCCATTTGCATTTTATCTTCATTGGCGGAACTGCAGACTTTGTTGATAGAACTCGGAAAGGATACAGAATTCAAGAAGTACTTTGAAATATTTTCAGCGCTTCGATTCAAAGATGACATGAACCGGAATTACTGGTTTACGGAGAAATATTTTCTTTATACAACCTGGCTGGTCAGGAAGAAATATTTTGAAAACATACCACTTGTGATAGTCAGCTTTGAATCAGATTCTGCCAACTATGATCTGAAAGAACGCTATTCAAGCACATCCAGATTTTCACTCTACTTTCTCTTTTCTTATTCGCTGTTTGTAATTGGTGACTATGAAAAATCACTGAAATGGTTAAACACAATTATCAACAATGACTTCAGAGATATGACAGATTCTGAATTTGCTGTATTCAGGATCCTGAAACTTCTGGTATTGCACAAACTCAAGTCTCACATTCTGATCAATTCAGAGATTCGTTCTCTTCGAAGATTTCTGACAACGAACAAGAATTATTCTGAATTAGGGCTTGCGCTGATCAAAACTATCATCAACTTTCATCAAATTAAAGATTCGAAACTCAGGAGAAACGAGCTCTTATCTTTCAGGAAACTTCTGACAACCAATAGAACCGGTTCGTCCTATTCTGAATTCTCGGATAAGATTGATATGGTCGCATGGGTTGACAGCGAATTGAATGGATCATCAATGCTAAGTGTGTTGAAAAGCAAAAAGGAGAATTGAAACTTCGAAACACTAATTTGCGCCTCACATATTCCTAATTTCTAATTTCTAATTGAACCTCGCGCTCACAAACTCCTACCCGGTTCCCTTTCTTTGAGCAAATAATTCATCTACCTTCTCACTTATCCATTCCTTATTTGAAAATTCCCCTTTTCTGATGTTCTCGATCTTCATGAGAATGAATTCATCCGGTTCATGAATATATTCAACAAGCTTCTGCACAATGTCTATGAAATTCCTGTGTCTTTTCTTTTCTGCAGGTGAGAGCGCTTTATCATTTGAAAGGAAATGCTTGTAAGTGTCAATATGCGACAGAGCACTTTCAAATGCGCGCATTTCAAAGTAAGTCATAAGCATAAGATCGCGAAGATCAAGCTTGAAGAGAAAATGGTCAAACTCAACTTTTTGACTGTGAATCATTGACTCACCGTGCCTTCCTGTGTGGAAGAAATACATTGCACTCGCATAGTGGAACATATTTTTCCTGCGGTCAGTTGGAAGTTTATTCTTGAACTTATTTATGAATTCCAGTGTCCACTTATATTTCTTCAGCTTTAAACCGAGCTGAACTATTGGACGAAACGCTTCTACACTGAGATGATTTGAAATAGAAGTCTTATAAAGGCCTTTCTCAGTAAACATAACATAAATTTCAAAAAGCTCTTTCTCAAAGATGCCCGTCCTTTTACTTTCTGCTATCTTCATCAGGCAGTATCGCATCAGTCGCAAAATGTGAAAACGCATTTCATCATGACTGAAGTATTTTGCGCTCCTGAATATCAAAGACTTATACCTCGCATAATGTGATTCCTTCTCAAACTCACTAAAGGCGAGATACCATGCGCAATAGACATCACAAACAGCAGACTCCAGCTCAGTCTTTGCATTTACTCGCATGAACTCAAACAGCTTAGGAAAATCAACCGTGCTGAACAGTTTCCACACAAAATATTTTTCTTTGTTGACAGTAAAATTCTTATCCAATGTGAGAATATTATCAAAGCACCTGGTAATTTCTTTTATGAAGAAACCTGTTATGTTGTATCCTCTTTCGGAAAGAGCACTAACTACACGCTCAACCTCCAGTGAACTGTTTCTGGGTATTGCAGAGATCAAATAATTCGCGAGGTTTGTGGAGTGTTTGAATCCATATAAAAAGTAATTTGAATTCAGCGCACTTTCACTTCCAAGGATCTCTTCACAATTCTCTATGCATTTACTTGAATGCTTCTGGAGATTTCTCTTAAGCATTGCATCGAACATATTGTCATAATAGTCGAATGGTTTGTGTTCGAAGTTTTTCTGGACTATATATTTTTCCAGGACATTGTTCAGACCGGAAAACATCTTTTTCAAGGTCAACTTGTTGAACCCCAGATCCGGGTTTACCTTTTTATACACTGAATCTTCTGTAAGAAATCTGGAATCATAATCAGGGTGGAACCGAGATATGACCTCATACAATTTAGTGACCTTGGAATTCTCATTGAAGTAAGGAGATGCTAAAAACTTACTGAATTCATAGATCTCATCTTTGCTGAATGTCTTAAGTATCTCTATGGTCTTATTTTTCATAATTGTTTGGGGATTTTATCAGCTTTATAACTTCTCTTGGTCAGTTTAAAAAACTCCGTCAAAATATGCTATTGCGTTCTGTATTTCAAGTTTTTTCTATGACTGCACCTCATCAACCACCTCTGTTTGCTTCTCCTTACTACTAAAAATTTCTTTTGCCTGCAATGCCTCCTCCGATAGATTGCTTAAAATTTTTTAAAGAATGCAATCAAAGGAAGGACCCCAAGTATGAAAGGCATTCAACACCTGTTCGTTGCATTAGCGCTAACCGCACTGACCATGTTCCCCGGATTTTCACACTCTGCCGAAAGCAGTGTGACGGGGAACACCCGCGCTTCAAAAAGTTCAGTGGAGCTGATCGAAGGCGACAGGACTTACGTGAAAGTGCAGATACTCGCAAAGTGGTTTATCTTTATCTATGAAGGGTCGGAGCTGATTGACATTGTGCCGGAGTAGAGATAAAACAGTACCACAAAAACAATTTTGCTTAGCTCCAAAATAAGAATACAATTAGAAACGAATAGATACACCGAATTAGAAACCTTGCCGGAACGCCCGTATTGAGCGATGCGGGTGGTAAGGCAGGGAACATTGTGAGGGTTGCACATTTCTTTTAATTCATATTATACAACAATCCGGTAAGGGTGAAAAGAAGTGTGGCAGTGTGTAAAAATTCATCACAACTCGTCAGGCTCATTGTTACCTTGTTTAGCTTTTCAAACTTGAGGAGCGATCATTCTGATTCACTGACCCACAGATCTTCATCCTCGTTCACAAGCCCCCAGACTGTCCGAAAACTCGGTTTTCCCGCTCG
>CALEVL010000242.1 GCA_937924675.1 uncultured Ignavibacteria bacterium
ATTCAAGAGAACTTTCAGCTGTTTCGTTGCGGGCTAAGACCAACAACGGCGGGAACCTTATGAATGCGTCAGGACGAAAGTCCTGACGCCACAAGGAAATGGGTCACCAACAATCAACACAAGGTGTCGCTGTCAGTTTATTAAGTTAAGCTGTTCAGGGTAAGTTGTTGGTCTCGCCCGCAGGTGAATTCAAGAGAACTTTCAGCTGTTTCGTTGCGGGCTAAGACCAACAACGGCGGGATCAACACAAAGCGGAATAACTTTTGGCATCGAATTTTGTTAAACCCTTTAATCCAAAGATTTGAAACATTTTGGACAGATGTGTGAATTGTATGACTTACGTCATAATTTTTCATTGATCAATTCTTTAAATTGTGTAAACATTTAACAACTCACTATACCTCTATGAACTTCAGAACAATATTCGAGCCCTTTAAGATCAAATCTGTTGAACCAATCTCTGTCACAAATGAGGAACAAAGAATACATCATCTCAAAGAAGCATTTTATAATCCGTTTAAACTTAAATCAGAGCATGTTCTTATTGATCTTCTTACAGACAGCGGAACATCTGCAATGAGTTCAAAGCAATGGTCTGCCATGCTTGACGGCGATGAAGCTTATGCGGGATCCAAGAGCTGGCTCAAGATGGAAGAAGAAATAAAGGACCTCACGGGGTTCGAGCACATTCTTCCTACTCATCAGGGCAGAGCCGGCGAGAGGATACTCTACGGTTATCTCGGAGGCAAAGGAAAAATATTCATAAGTAATACACACTTTGACACTACCCGCGCAAACATTGAATTCTCGGGCGCAGAGGCGATTGACATTCCGATTGAAGAGTCACAACATCCGCTTATGTATCATCCGTTTAAAGGAGACATGGATGTCATGAAGCTCGAACAATTGATCAAGGAAAACGGAGCTGAGAATATCGGTGCAGTTATTCTTACTATAACAAATAACAGCGGCGGCGGTCAACCGGTCAGTATGCATAATGCTGAAAGAGTCAGTGAGATATGTAAGCAACACAAAGTCCTGTTCATCCTTGATTGCTGCCGCATAGCAGAGAATGCCTACTTCATTCAACATCGCGAAGCCGGCTACGAGAATGTGTCATACCGTGAGATTGCTCAGAAAATGTTCGCGCTTTCAGATGGCGGCGTGATGAGCGCTAAAAAAGACGGGCTCGTTAATATGGGCGGCTTCCTAGCATTGAAGGATCAGGCGCTTTCTGATGCATGTACAAATCTTCTGATTATTACTGAGGGCTTTGTAACATACGGCGGGCTTTCGGGAAGAGATATGGAGGCAATGGCAGTGGGACTGCGCGAAGTATTCGATCCCGACTATCTGAAGTATCGTATCCGAAGCACTGAATATCTCGGCGAGAAGTTGTTCAAGATGGGAGTTCCGCTGATCTGGCCAATCGGAGGACATGCAGTGTATATTGATGCAAAATCACTATACTCACACATTCCGGTAGATCAGTATCCGGGACAGGCGCTTGTTTGCGAGCTTTATCTCAAGGGTGGAATAAGATCAGTTGAGATCGGTTCGGTAATGTTTGGAAAGTATGATGAAACCGGCAAACTGATCCCTGCGCCAAATGAGCTTGTCAGACTCGCAATTCCCAGAAGAGTATATACGCAAAGTCATATTGAATATGTGATAGAAGTGTTTGAGAAGATTCTGGAAACGAAAAATTCAACAAGAGGTTTGAGAATAATCGAAGAGCCGAAGTTTCTAAGGCACTTTACGGCGAAGTTTGAAGCAATTAAAAATTAGAAATTAAAAATTATAAATTGCGGCGAAGCCGTCCCTTCGGGAAAAGTTGAAAGTTGCGGCGAAGATGTTCCTTGGAAAGAGTTTAAGTTTCATAGTGTATAATCATCTAATTACATTTCGGAATTCGAGCTGAATTGATTTAGGTGATGTCAATTTCTTCATCAAGTCCGACATAGTAAAGTTTTCCATTTACATTTTTGTCTTTGTAAAGATTTCGAACGGCATCAACATATAGCTTGACTTGCTCTATGTATTCTTGTTGGCGCGAGAGGTCAGTATCTGTCTTGTAATCTACTACTACAATTCTGTCATCGTAATGGGCAAGCAAGTCAATTGAACCTCTTATGAGCTTTCCATTCATTGGCAATGAAAAGTCAACTTCCGCTTCAAGCTTGTCCGCTTTCAATCCGTCAATAAATTTCTTCACTCTTTCCTCGCCCATTGATTCACTCTTAAACTTGATTCCCATCGCATGCCTGTATGCTGCAAGATGAATTTCGGTTCCGTATTCCATTCCACTGTAAGAATTTCCGAGAGAGTTTGAATATTCATCCGAATCAAGATATTTCTTAACATATCGCTTCACTGAAATTGATTCTCCCGATTTTTCAACCGGCAACGGAGCAGTTATTGTCACGGGCTTTACCACTGATTCACTTTCGTAAGGAGAATTCTTCTCGTACCTGTAACCCATATTGATCTGCGAACTTGTCTTCTCTGCAAGCTCTGTGAAGAATACGGAAGGATTGTAAGAAGTAAGATACAGATACTGCTTAGCTCTCGTAAGCGCAACATAAAGTAAACGTCTGTTTTCGCTGTATGTTTCTTCCTTAGATATAGCATTTACAAACTTCGACTTCCAGTTATCAAACAATCCTGCATAGCCGTTAACTTCGCCATATTGCTTCTTCATTCTCAAACCGGAAACATCATTGTACGTTATTACAGAGGCATCCCCCCTGCTTGACGGGAAATTGCTCCTGTTAATATTGCCAAGTATTACAACCGGATATTCAAGTCCTTTTGAACTGTGTATTGTGCGACATGTAACTGAATCCGGCGTCTTGCTCAGTTCAATATCAAAGTGATCCATAACAGATGCTTCGATAAGGCTGACGGTCTCACCCAGTGAAATTATGCCGGTCTCTATCCATCCTGAAACTGCTTCTATAATGGCTTTGCTGAATTCATCCCTGAAGCCATACCTTCCGTTAATTTTTTCAATGGCGTATATCAGATTATCTTTCTCTGCTGAAAGTTCTTTGAGAAATTCATCAATAACTTCAGGTAGCCACTTATCAATTTTCTCAGCATTCTTAATTACCGCTTTTACCTGACCAAAGTTGTATCGTTCATTCTCAAGTATTGGAACAATGGCTGAAATGTCAGACGGATTGAGCAAAAGCTTCAGCCACGCAAGCACAAGTATTCCCTGCTTCGAAGCAAATATCTCAAAGCCGCCGTCATAAGTGATCGGGACACCGACTTTTGCAGCATCCTTCTGCAGCTTTATGCAGAAGTCTCTAGTTCGAGAAAGAACTGCTATGTCTGAATATCTTACTCTTCGTTTCTCCTTTATGTTACCTGAGCCGTCAAATTCCAGCGTCTGATACTTTTCTTCACTTACAAGTTCTTTGACCTTTTCAATGATCATCCGTATCTCATCATCCTCCTCCTTTAGAGCAGACTGCATAAATTCTACTTCTGTCCACTTACCGATGTCTCTCCGAGCCTTAAGCGTTTCACGAAAGTTATTCTCTTCGTATGTGAAGCTTGCCTCTTCTGTTTTTTTTGCTTTAATGAAAAGTGCATTGCGACTGAAGTCGAGTATCTTCTGCGAGCTTCTGTAATTGAATTCGAAAGCAATCTTCTTTATAAACTCTGCCCCTGAGGAAAATTCAAGCTTCTGGGATTTGCTGTTGATCTGTTTTGCATAAACAGCAATGTTCTTCTGAAATTCGGTAATGTTCTCGATTGTAGTATTCCTGAATCCGTATATGCCCTGCCGCCAATCGCCTACTACAGTCAGGTTTGCCTGGCCTTTCACATTCCTGCACAACAGCAGCAACAGTTTGAATTGTATCTTATCCGTATCCTGAAACTCATCTACCATTACATATTCGTATTGGGCATTCTCTCTGAATGTATCATCATTAACAAGCTTGAGATATGCAAGCATCACCAAAAATTCGAAGTTGATTTGATTTCTTCTGATCAGGAACTTCACATATCCAATGTACAAATCTCTCACAAATTCAATCAACTCTTTCTGAGCTTCATCATAAAATATTTCGGGAAGTTTTTCCAAGTTCAGTTTCTTACCTTCAATGAATTCTTCAACACTTACCTCAGCCGGCATATCATTTTTGCAACTCTTGATTGTTGCCACAGCATCTGTTTGCCGGTTGGCTTCCTGAACATTTGCTTCTTCAGTCATTTTTACGAATGCTTGAAAGTCGCCAATCAATCTCTGTTCACCGTCTTCTATCCATCCGCTCTCGGAAGGGAAAATGCCCGCACTGCACAGACGTTTGATGATCTTCAGCAGTGAACTGTCATCTCCGTTCAGTGAGCGTAGAATGTTTTCATGCTTTCCCGAATTCTTAGCTGAGAATATCGTGAAGAAATTTCCGAAGAGTTCTCTCTCAAAAACACCACTCTCCATAACACTGAAGTTTGTCGACAGCGAATCTCTTATGCCCATAAACCTTGGAGCATCTCCGCCGGCTTTCTTTAGAAGTCTTGTGCACAGAGCATGAAATGTCATTACCGGAGCTTCAAGAAGCTGAGTTATACTGACATCATTTGAAGTCACTTTTGATATGACTTCCTCCTTCATCTGAGTAGCAGCAACATTTGTGAATGTGATAAGCAGAATATCTTCCGGCATCACGCCGCAGTCAATTAGCCTGTTGTATCTGCGGATGATAGTGTGCGTCTTCCCGGTGCCGGCACCGGCATCTACAAGATGAATGCCTTCAAGAGAATCTACGAGAACGTCTTGCGGATTTACAGTCTCATCATTCGCAACTGATGGTTTCTTAATTATCTCCGACTTCTTACTCATTCTTCGTGTTCCTCGCTTTCAGTTTCAGAAGCTGCCTCTCCGCTTCCTTCCCAAAGTTTATTGCCGGAACAGATTGAAAGATATTCACAATCAGAACAAATTTTCCTTTTGTCATATGCCGGCCTGTTTGGAAAATCACTCTTGGCGAAATCGTTTACTTCACTCAACACTTCAGCCAGATATTTTTTGAAGCGCTCGAGATCATCTCTGAATATCAATCCCATCTTCTCATTGTCAATCCTTCCGTTCTGCACTTGCTTTCCTACGGGCTTTATATCATTCTCTTCGAATGTGTGCTCTGCTTTGCGGTTGAAATCTGAATAGCCAAGACCCATTTCTTCAGTGATTATTCTTCTGAATTCATCTGAAAAGGCTTGTGAAATATCCTCTCCGGACTCAATCTTATCTCTGAACATCATCAACAGTTTTGTCCATCTCTCATGACTGAACTTTTTCACAGTTCTGTATTTGTCATTCATCATTCCGTAAAAGTCCATGCCTGTCAGATAATCGAAGTAGTCTTCAGGAATGTATCTTAATGATTTCACCGTAACATCCTGCTTCTGCCCAATCATTACTTTGAACTGATCAGCAAGCGGATAGACAAAATTAAAGCGTCCTTCCGATTCTTCATCCGTCTTCATTTGCAGGAATAATAAATACATCGGCGCCTGAAAATCTGCCGCCGGTGACTTTCTTGTTTTCAGAATGCTTAGATTGGATTGATTGATATGTGAAGCCGATGATGTTGCATTGGATGAAGACTTATAATCAAAGATTTCGTTCTTTCCCAAAAGGTCAATCCTTCCTCTGATGCCCGGAGGTATCTCCGAGAACAGATTCTCCGGATTTGCAAATTTCTTTACCTTTCTGAAATCTTTGTAAAGAAAATTTGGCTCCGCAGCAAGTTCATAAGATGTTTTCTCAATTGTTAGAGACTCAACAAACTTAAGCACCTGTTGCATTGCTAATCTGAACTGGCTTCGCTCTATATCTTCCTGTATTCCACCGGATGATTCTGCAAATTGTTTAACAATGCGTTCCAGTATCTTGTCAAAAAACTTTCTACAAAACTCCGGATAGTCAAAACAAAACTCTGCAAAGTTGTGAATAAGAGTTCCCTTTGTCATCCATGGATAATCGACGGAAGGAATTATCTGAGAATATGAATATTTTTTTGGACACTGATAGAAAGTTTTGAGCCTTGATTGGCTCATGGCTATTGTCGCATCATTTACAGAATCCGCTCCCTGTAGCGTTGCCAAGTCAAAAGTCTTGTATTCATTTGAACATGCCTGTATCGGCTTGAACAAAATGTCTTCAAATTCCTTCAATTCTTTTTTCAAAAGGATGTTAAAATAATGGCATGGAATTGTAGATTCACCACCTGTTACAGAAGCTGCAATATAGATTCTTTGCTTGCCCTGATTCAGAAGGATTTGAAACTTCTCTAAGTTTTTAATTTCCTCTTCAGCTTTGTCTATGTACTCAACATCTCCAACAAGCTTTGTCCATGATGAATCCATTCCAACATAGTAAACAATCTCCCTGTTTATGAAAGCCGAATTTTGTGAATTGGCTATGAGTACACCATTGTCGGTTCGCCCGGTTTCAATGTCAATATTTTTTAAGAAATAACTTAACTCATTATAAGTGTCTTCCTCCGTTTTCTTATCATTGAGCCTCAGAAGCTCAATCACATCCTTAAGATTCTTGCAGAACTTCATGCCAAGCTGATTCTCAAGTTCATTCATCACTTTGCCAAGCTTCATCTTGCTAATGCGCTTGAGCAGATTATATGTTTTCAAAGCCATTTCATCTTTGACAGCCGACACATATGTATCGAACAACCATTCATCATATTTTCTCGAAATCTTAAGACCGCAATTATCGCTCAATTGTCTAATCTCACTTACTGATAATTCATCTGCTCTGAGGGACATGTCAAGTATCTTAAGCAAATCCTGAGTTGCGCTGTCATGGCTGAGGAACTTCTTGTCAATTATCTCAACCCCCTTGTTGTACAAGCGTGATTTCAATGAAGTTAGATTGGGAGAGTTGAAGTTGATTACAATCGCAGTTGAATCAGCATTGTCTTGATTGATCGTATCAACTATTGCATTTACAATGTCATTGTGTGACATAAACACAAATGTCTTGTCAACCGGAAAATGCTCTTCATCTGTGAAGATGTCAACAGTGGAGAATGGTTTCTTTTTAGGAATAACTTGCCTGTCAAGGAGATTGAACAAACTTTCTCCCGCAACAGCTATCTGACTTGATCCGATGAAGTCCTCATCAAATTCCTCCATGCAAAGTTCGATGGAAGGAAATTGCTTCAGCATTTTTGAAACTTCAAACTCATCTCTCGAGAGATAGAGCTCGCAATTTTCCAATATGCCGGTGTTTCTCCATATACCAAATACCTTCTCTATTAGCGGATGCATAGTCCTGACCGGCTGTTTCTCCCTTACGGAAAGTTCGGCAATGATCTGCGGCATACTAAAAAGTTTTCCGTAAATTAATGAGCCGTATCTGGTGGCAATCTGTCTTGGAGTAAGAGCAAATGCACCAATGCGGGGATGATCAACAAGCCGGTTTAGTCCGGTAGCCAATGCGGGATCATTTGTGATTACAAGGTCGAAGCTTTTTGCTTCGCTGTAAATATCTCTTATACTTTTTGATTTTCTAAACATATCTTTGTATATCTAAAAACAAAATAGTTATTTAACTTTGTAAATAAAATTCTATGCTTTCCATTCTCGCTCAACAATCAAATCAGTGAGCCATGCCTGCCAAAAAAAAGAAAGCGACAGATTCAATCTCAGTTTACACATGGAATGTAAACGGTATCCGTGCTATACAGAACAAAGGTTTCATGGATTGGTTTACAAAGACTGATGCTGATATCGTTTGCCTTCAGGAAACAAAAGCACAGCCTGACCAACTCGATGATTCCGTCAAAAACATCAATGGCTATGAATCATTCTGGTTTTCTGCAGAAAAGAAAGGATACTCCGGAGTTTGCATTTATACAAAACTCAAACCTGTTTCAGTTCAACTAGGTCTTGGCAATCATTATTTTGATTCTGAAGGAAGAGTGATCATAGCAGAGTATGAGAAGTTTGCTCTTGCAAATGTTTATTTCCCCAATGGCGGGAGAGGTCCGGAAAGAGTCAGATACAAACTTGAATTTTATGATGAGCTTTTCTTCTTGCTTGACAAGAAATTTCGCGGAAGGAAAGGAATAATTGTCACCGGTGATTTCAACACGGCTCACAAAGACATTGACCTTGCTGAACCTGAGAAGAATGTTAAGAACTCCGGTTTCCTTCCGGAGGAAAGAGCATGGATAGATAATCTGATACGGCTCGGTTACGTTGATGTGTTCAGAAACTTTCACAAAGAAGGAGGGCTTTACACTTTCTGGGATCAGGTAACAAGAAAGAGAGAAATGAATCTTGGATGGCGCATAGATTATTTTATGGTATCTGATGACTTTGCAGAGAATGTTATTTCATCCGAGATCTCTCCGGATATCATGGGCAGTGACCATTGCCCGGTATCAATTGAACTTGAGATGTGATGAAAGCCGCAGTGCTCCACAAAATTGGAGAGAAAAACTCGATAGCTGACAACCTGTCGGTCAATGAAGTTCCGAGACCTGTGTCCGGTGATGATGAAGTGATTGTAAAAGTCAGGAGCGCCTCACTCAACCACAGGGACCTTTGGATAGCAAAGGGTCAGTATGCTAAGATCAAGCTTCCGGTTATTCCCGGTTCTGATTGCGCCGGCATTGTTTATGCGCGCGGAAAGAATGTCATTGAGTTGGCGGAAGCTGAGCCGGTTATTATAAATCCATCTTTGAATTGGGGAGGCTGTGAGTCACATCAGTCTTCTGACTATTCAATACTTGGCATGCCGGACAACGGTACATTTGCAGACTTTGTTAAGGCAAAGAGTTCAAACGTTTTCAGAATGCCGTCTCATCTGAGTTTCGAGCAAGGTTCTGCATTGCCTCTTGCAGGAGTCACAGCATACAGAGCTGTATTCAGCAGGGCAAAAGTGAGTCCCGGCGAGAATGTTCTGATCACTGGCATAGGCGGAGGAGTGGCTACAATGGCATTGCAGTTCGTGCTTGCAGAAGGCGCTAATGTGTTCGTTACATCCGGCAGTAATGAGAAAGTCAAAAAAGCCACCGATCTCGGAGCAAAGTCAGGAGCACTCTACACTGATCCGGATTGGACAAAACAGATTCTTTATCAAAGCAAAGGAAAGATTGATGTCATCATCGATGGTACCGGTGGAAATACTCTTTCTGCCCTTTTGGATATTGTGTCATACGGCGGGCGTATTGTTATTTACGGGTCTACACTTGGTCAAGCCGAGAATGTCAATCTTCACCGGATATACTGGAAGCAGATCAGTTTGCTGGGATCAACAATGGGCTCGGACAATGACTTTTCACAAATGCTAAGATTCGTGGGAGAGAGAGGCCTTGTGCCCGTTATTGATTCAATATATAATCTTGAAGATATTGTAACAGCGTTTCAAAAGATGCAGAATTCTGAACAGTTTGGAAAGATTGTTCTGAGAATCTGAATGTTCTACTTAAGCAATATCAATCTCGAATGAATATCATTTCTTTCAAGTAGTTTACATTTAACATTTTAACTATATAAACATTAGTCCCCAATGAAATTTACGGGGATTAATTTTTATATATTTATTGCTTTACTCGCCGGTCCATCAGCAAGAATCATTTGACGAGGATCATCTTCTTAGTTGCCGTGACATTTCCAGCACTGAGAGTGTAAAAATAGATACCGCTTGATAAACCGGATGCATCGATCTGAGCATTGTAAGTTCCTGCTTTCACAAACCCGTCAAGATACTTCCCGACAAGCTTTCCTGTTGCATCATAAATCATCAGTGATGCACTTCCATCCTTTGGCAATGAGAACTTTATGTTTGTGAATGGATTGAAAGGATTCGGATAGTTCTGAGAAAGCATAAATTTTTCAGGCAATTCGGAATTGCTCTGACTTATTCCGGTAGGCAATACCGGAGCACTGAATCCTTGTTGAACTTCGGATGTATTCAATGTTGAACCTGCTTTGAAGATCATCACATGGAATTTGCAGTTCCCTGCTACCCATCCTGAATCCAAAGTTGTCGTGAAGGTTAACGGATAAACCTGACCTGCGTTCCACGTTCCCGAATTCACGTTGTCACCTGTCATAGTGTTTACAATATTTCTCACAACCCAATTATGAACCCATGTTGAACTGCCTGTGCAATATGAATTTCCTGTCTGCGGATAGACAAGATTATCTTCTGTTATTACATAGTTGACTTTATACTGTCCGTCAAGCATTGTCAGAGCTTTTGCATTCAAATTTACTGAAAGCTGCCTTGTAGATGCATTATAGTTGACACTGGTAGAAGCTATCTCTACAGGTGCTGCGGGATTTTTTGAATACCTGTACTCAGCATCTGTATAAAACGAACCCCAGCCATTGTTATTTCCGAGTCTTCTGTCATTGAGGCCGGAAGGATATCCTGCAAAACCAAGCCCACTTATAATTCCGTTTCCATTAAAATTTTTCCATGGATCACTGCTGGCTCCGTGATATGCAAGTATCACTGAATTAGGATATGCAACCGAAAGATTATGCGCTTCATCATCTCCGCAAGGGCACCACTGACACCACGTTCCGGTGCAGAATTCCAGTACAACATTTCTCGGAGCCGTAGTCACTACAAGCGTATTAGAAATTGTATCATTTGATGAGTTTTGATCTCCTGAAAGAGAAGTAAAAGTTTTTAGCGTGTAATTTCCAACCGAAGAAAAATTATGGCTTTGAAAAGTTACTGCCTGAGATTGTCCCGGCTGAAGGTTGCTTACAGTCTGAGTATTTGAATAAGCTCCCGGATTGATTTGCATTGTCACCTGAAATGATTGTGCTGTATTTCCGAAATTTTTAACAGTAATCATGGGAGCAATTGACTGAGGCGTGATACCCCACTTTGGCTGAGATATAGAGTTAGCTCCAACATCATTGGCAAATCTTGAACCGATCTTTATGTTGTCGAAGTAAAGATTATTCCCATACGCAGTTACCGCCGTAAACCTAATCTTGTTTGTTCCTCCGGGAAGAGCATAAGCTTTTGTTGCCCATTGAGAAGAAGTTGGAACAAAGAGATCGTATGTGGGTGGTGCAGTTCTCAGCGGACCGCTAACACCTCCGGTGAGGGATATCAGCAGATTCCAGCTCGTGCCTCCGTCTGTAGAAGTATAAATTTCAAGCCGGTCATTCTCGGCAGAGCCGGTGGCATAAGCATGATCAAACGACAGTGAATCTCCGCTTGTAGCAGCAGGAAACGTCGAGGTGATCAATTCAAAGTTTCCACTTGAATAATCATAGAAATCAACAACTGCACATGACACTCCAATACCGTATCCGCTTGCATATGTCGTTCTGATCCAGTCATAGCTCGATGTATTGGCGAGCGTCCAGCCTGCAGGCGGGAATGAAGTGTTCTCAAAATCCTGATTAATATACAGCGTTCCGGAAGAGAATGTAATTGACGGATTAACAATTGACAAGAAAAAGCAGATTATAAATGGAATTCTCAAACAACGATAAATTGTAGTTACAGTTTTCATGTCGGTTCTCATTTAGATTTGTTTGGAGAAACTTACTCTTATAATGATGGATCTTAAATGCATTATCAAATGCCATACAATTCAAATAACTCATCAACAATTGCCATATTGGCAGCGTCTTAAGATTGACTATGTAGTTTTCATTTGAACATAATTAATATTCACTGCAACACTGACTTAGATTTCAGTGGATAGTCAATTCGAATGGTACAGCGTAACATCTAAACGCATTTGTCTCACTTCAACAACATCATAGTTCTGACTTCATAAAAATCTCCTGCCTCCATCTTGTAGAAATAAGCTCCGCTCGGAATTTCCGAACCGTCAAAATTAATTTCATGACTTCCTGCATTCTGATAGGAATTTACAATTGTTCTTACTTCCCTGCCGGAAATGTCAAATACTTTCAATGTCACGAATTCGGATTTGCTCAGAGTATAACCGATCTTCGTAACAGGGTTAAATGGATTCGGGTAATTTTGATGTAGAGAATAAGCATAAGGTCCGATTTCATTATTGCTTCCGATTTCAGTAAGGAACAAGGAATATTCAAATACACCCTGACCTGTTGTCAGTGTAGGATGCGCACCTCCGGCAAATACTGTGCTGTCAGCAGTTGATCTGAATTCAAGAGCTCTGACAGATACCGTATTTGCAAGTGTTCCGCCGTTGAATGCGAACCAGCTGAGACCTTGATCAGTACTTCTGTAAACTCCAATACCTGCATTGGTTGCATTTCCAAGGCCTGCATATAATTCATTGGTTCTGCCCGGCCTAACCATGCAACTTCTTATCAGAGTTCCGACTGCATTTGGCAAACCATTATGCCTCCTTATCCATTGATTGCCGCCATTTGAAGAGACATAGATTCCGCTCAATGAATCGGTATTCAGAAAAAGTCCCGTCATTATGAACGAAGTATCTGAGCTTACCATACTAAGACATCTTATCGGTTTATTGTCCGTTGTAAGATTCGGCAAACCCGAACTTGATTCAAACCAACTTCCTCCTGCGTTGTTGCTTCTGTAAATTCTTGACGGACCTTGCTGTGAAACAACACCGAAAGATGTTCCGCAAAAAATTACATTTGGATTCAGGGGATTGATCAGAATTGAAAGAATGTTTTTAATAGTGCCAATTCCGGTATTAGCAACATTCCAGTTCGCTCCCGCATCAGTTGTTTTATAAAGCCCCTGCGGTGAATCTGCTATTCCGTCAAACACTGCAACATAGGCAGTATTAGGATTGGCAGGATCAACAGCAATTGATTGAATACCCTTGCTGGTTTCCAAAATGCCGTTGTTGGCTTGAGTCCAGTTTGCACCGGCATCTGTTGAAACATATATGCCGGCCCCGGTTCCGGTCTGACTGGTGCCGCAATAAATTACCTGCGGATTTGATGAACTAACGGCGATTGCCTGTACAGTCAGATTTGTCAAACCACTATTAGACTGTGCCCAGTTCAGCCCCCCGTTTGTGGATTTCCAAATGCCTGTGGTATTGCTGCCGGCATACATTGTATTCTGGACCAATGGATTGATATCCAAAGCCCAAATTTGACCGGCATTGGATAATGAAGTACTCCAGACATTTGGTCCGTCAACTGCATACATTAGATGAATGAAAGTGAGTGAGAAGAAGATGGTGAGTAATAGCTTTTTCATATACCCTCCTTTAAGGTTAAGGTTGTTAAAAAAGATGAAAGCTATTTGTTGAAGTCATCTTAACTTATGATATTAGATCTGCGAAATCAATACAAAATTCATCAAGTCTATCACACCGCATTGAATCAAATTAAATGTAACCATAAAGTAAGTCGAAAGTGATTCGTTGACTCATAATTAAAGTAACCGCAGAATTTGGCACACAGATATTGACAAGAATTGCATCATTTGAGTCTCTTAGGCAATTCCAGAAGCCAACCCTGATTTATAGAACGTGCTTGCCGGCAAGGGACGCAAAGTTGTCGCAATGGTTGCATTTTGCAGATAACAGTATGTTCTCGATCTTTCTAAACATCTACGTGAACCTTGCGCAATCTATACAGACTAGGATGTACTATCTGAATCCTCGCTTCTAAATCCCGGCAGCATTCCGGTTATTTTCATATTAAAATCTATCCGCTGCTAAAAGTATGTTTTAACATTAGGTAACAGCTCTTATCACTCTGCATCTCAAAGGAAAACGGTTTTCGAATTGGATCAACATTAATTTCGCTCGGTTAGAATAAATACACATCTAAATAAAAAAAGCAGACTGAAATTTCAATCTGCCTTATTATAATTTTAGAGCGAAATGCTAATCCTTCGAATTCAGATCCGCAATCTGAGCATTAACATCCTCAAGCTCTTTGCTGAATTCTTCAAAAGACTCAGTGAGCTCTTCTACCTTCTTTTCGCGCTTCCTTTCTATTCTCCTTGACTTCCCTGAATGCCACACATCCATGAATGATTTCACTCCCATAGAAATAGCAGATATAGTGTTTGCACCTTCAATGAGTGGATTGTGAACCTTTTTCTGAAGACTGTTTGTAAGATCCAGAACGTCATTTGCAGTATCAGAAAATTTATTCACAACAATTCCAACCTTGTCAACCTGTCCGTTCACATTTTCGAACAGCACACTCAAGTTGTCGGAAAGTGCATTAATCTTATCAAGACTTGTTTCAATCTTCGGCTTTAAATCGGACATATTAACTGAAATACCCTCCACTTTTTCTGCTACGATTTTCAGATACTTTATCAGACTTATCACAAGCACTACCAAAGAAAGGAACAATAATATTATTGCAACATCTGCAATAATTTGAAGAGTTATAGCTGTACTTTCCACGATTGCTCCGGATTTTTAAGGTTATTCGTCAGATACTCTTTGACTTTTCCTGATTGAAGGCCTCAACACCGGCTTTGAAGGCTTCTTTGATCCTTTCTGTTTCGCCGACTATTGTATCCTTTGAAGTATCAGTCATATTGGTTGCTCTGACTTTCGCCTGATTCAATACTGAATTAGCATCTTTGATGAGAGATGTTGCTTTCTCTTTTGCATCATTGATGAGCTTCTCTGATCTCTTCTTCCCTTCGTTAATAAGATCTCCGGCTTTTGTTTTGGCAATCTCAAGGTATTCTGAAGTGTCATCAAGATACTCATCTTTTTTAATCCTGATATCGTTTCTTAGTTCTTTACCGGCCTTTGGTGCATAGAGTAATGCTAAAGCAGCTCCAATTACGCTGCCCGTAAGGAATCCAAGTAGCAAAATTCCCTTTCCTGTTTTGTTCTCTTCCATTTTACCTTTTCTCCTTCTGTTTATTTGCTTTTTAAAAGATATGCTAATTAGTTTATATTGGCAATTTAAATATTTATTGCCTCGCCGTAAGCAACACCTACCGCCTCCATATTAATTTCACTCAATGTCGGATGCGCGTGAACTGTCTTGAGTATTTGCTCATGAGTTGCCTCCAGTGATTTTGCCAGTACAAATTCGGATATCAACTCTGTTGCTTCAACTCCAACAATGTGTGCCCCTAAGAGCTCATCATATTTCGCATCGAAAATAACTTTGATAAGGCCGGTTGTTTCTCCCATTGCTCTCGACTTGCCGCTTGCAGAGAATGGAAACTTTCCTACCTTAAGCTCATATCCTGCTTCTGCTGCTTTCTTTTCAGTAAGGCCGACTGATGCAACCTGCGGCTGACAATATGTGCAGCCGGGAATATTTGAATAGTCAATGTCAGGTACATGTATCCCTTTTATCTTCTCTATGCAGTTGATACCTTCAGATGATGCAACATGCGCAAGCCAGGGCTGTCCGATAACATCACCGATTGCATAAAATCCATCAACATTTGTCTTGTAATCTTTGTCAACTTTGATATGACCTCTTTCAAGTTCAATCCCAATATTTTCCAAACCAATATTCTCCACATTCCCCTGCACTCCGATTGCAAGCAATACTGCATCTGAGACAATATCTTCGTTGCTCTTTCCGGAGACCTTTGTAATTACTTTTCCGTCTTTAACTTCAACACTTTCTGTTTTGGTTTCAGTCAGGATTTTAATGCCGCTCTTCTTGAATTCTCTTGCAACTACATCAGAGATGTCCTTGTCCTCAATGGGCATTATGCTTGGAAGCATCTCGATGATTGTTACTTCCGTTCCAAATGCATTATAGAAATAAGCAAACTCAACTCCAATAGCTCCGCTTCCAACAATTGTTAACTTTGCCGGGATTTTTTTCATCGTCATTGCGCCTGTTGATGACAGAATCTTCTCTTCGTCAAACTTTATGTTCACTATGCTTCTGGCTCTTGCACCCGTTGCTATTATTGTATGCTTCGCCTTTAACTTCTCGATTTCCTTACCGCTCTTATCATTTACGGAAATTGTTTTGTCTTTGTTTATGACTGCAGTACCCTCGATAACATCAATCTTATTTTTCTTCATCAAAAACTTGACACCCTTTTCCGAAGCATCTGCAACTCCGCGTGACCTGGCTATTATCTTTTCAAAATCAAACTTCTTTACATCAACACTGATGCCAAAATCATCCATATGTTTCAGACTGTTCATAAGCTCAGCATTCCTTAATAATGCTTTTGTAGGAATACATCCCCAGTTAAGACAAATTCCGCCAAGTCTGTCTCGCTCTATGATTGCTGATTTCAATCCCAGTTGAGATGCCCTTATGGCTGTAGTATATCCCCCCGGTCCGCTGCCTATTACAAGTACGTCGTATTCTTTCATTTAGTTTTATGGGAAGTTAGATTGATTGTTGTATGTTTAAACAAATTACTAATATTGAAATCGTATCTCAACATACAGATTTTAGTATGTTTTTTTCAAATCAAGTTAAATTTTCTAAGCAATTAGGGCTTAAATGCTCTCGGGGATTCATCAAGAATAATAAACCATTCACAATGGAAGATTTACAGCCCTTTGGCAAATTCATTTTTATCTCCGGTATAATCATTGCCCTTGTAGGAGTTGCACTGATGTATATCGACAAGATCCCATTCCTCGGCAAACTTCCCGGCGATTTCACGATAAAAAAGAACAACTTCACTTTCTATTTTCCACTTGCCACGTCAATTCTCATTAGCCTAATCATATCATTGATTTTGTACTTCCTCAACAGAAA
>CALEVL010000243.1 GCA_937924675.1 uncultured Ignavibacteria bacterium
GTCTCAGACGGGAAAGTTGCCTGCCCGTCTCAGACGGGAAAGTTGCCTGCCCGTCTCAGACGGGAAAGTTGCCTGCCCGTCTCAGACGGGAAAGTTGCCTGCCCGTCGCAGACGGGAAAGTTGCCTGCCCGTCGCAGACGGGAAAGTTGCCTGCCCGTCGCAGACGGGAAAGTTGCCTGCCCGTCGCAGACGGGAAAGTTGCCTGCCCTTTGTAGAATTGCCCAATGACCAGGGGCAGGCATTTAGACTATATTCTCACAGATCACTCATTCTGCAATACAACTTCACCGGCAGGTTTCGGTTTTTTCTTTGTAAACTTCTCAACCACATTCGTTGCGGAATAGAAAATAGCGGGAACAACTACGAGTGTAAGGAACGTAGCAAATGATAAACCAAAAATAATAGCGACTCCCATCGGTCTCCAGAAGGCTGTATTCTCTCCTCCTATTACCCATGAGAGAGATCTCCAGTCAAAGTCAACACCGGTAGTCAAGGGTATCAAACCCATAATGGTTGCTGCGGCTGTGAGAAATACAGGACGCAATCTTATCATACCCGACTGAACGAGTGATTCCATTTTGCTAAGTCCGCGCTTCTGAAGCTCAACCTGGAAGTCTAGCAATATGATAGCATTCCTTACTACAATTCCCCCGAGCGAGATTACACCGATTCCCGTCATGATTATTCCAAATGGAGTGTCTGTGATTAACAAGCCAAGCAGTACTCCAATTAATGAAAGAACAACAGTGAACATGATTATAATTGGTGATACTATTGAATTGAACTCCACTACAAGGAAAAAGAATACCAACAACAGTGACACAAGAAATGCTTTGCTCAGAAAGTCTGTTGATTCCTGTTGATCTTCCTGTTCACCTGTGTAGCTGATAGTGTAACCTGAAGGAAGGTTGTAATTTTTTAGCTTGGCCACTACATCAGCAAGAACTTCATTGCCAAGTCTTCCTTCGGCATTTGCAGACACAGTCACAACTCTCTTAAGGTCTTTTCTGTTAATTGCACCTATTCCTCCGGAAAAATTAACATTGGCAACTGAAGTAAGAGGAACTCTTGCTCCATCTCTTCCGGACAAATAAATATCTTCTATCAGTCTGATATTTTCGCGTTGTGCAGAATCCAATCTTACTGTAATGTCATACTCATCATCACCCACACGGAACTTACTTGCAGTTGTTCCATTAATGGCAGTTCTTACTGTAGATGCAATTGATGTCATATTTAATCCGTAAAGGGATGCCTTTTCCCTGTCAACATCAATTTTAATTTCCGGCCTGGCTTCGTCAAAGTCATCTTTCAGATCCTTAATTCCCGGTATGTCCTTAATTTCACGTTTCACTTCTTCTGCAAATTTTCCAAGCATTCCAAAATCATCTCCTGATATCTCGATATTTACAGGAGGACCTGTTGGAGGACCTCCTTGTTGCTTGGTAATTCTTAGATCCGCAGTAGTAATTCCTGAAACAGCATCCCTGATTTCTTCGATTGTCTCAAAAGAACTCTTAGACCTGTCAGCTTTATCATAAAAGCTCAATGTAATCGTAGTCTTGTTGGATGCATCTGATCCAAAACCTTCACCTATTTCAGAGCCAACATTTGTAAGATAGAATTCAATGTCTTTAAATGCAGGAAGCTTTTCTTCTATGACTTTTGATACTTCATTAGATTTGTCAAGGTTTGTGCCGACCGGCATATTCAGATGAATATATGCCTGACGTGGTTCAACCGATGGAAAGAACTCAACTCCGTTGTTGAATTTGCCATATATAAAAAACACAATAATCAGAAATACTACCGTACCCAAAATTGTAAGCCTTCTGTGCCTCAGTGCGAATCTTATCGATTTTTCATATGCTTTTACTACCCTTGCAAACATCCTGTCAAACCATAAATGAAACCTTGTGATGAAATTATACCACTTGTTTTTCTTCTCGAGTTTTTCTCTGTCTTTCTTGAAATTAATGAACTGACTTGCAAGTACAGGATTAATAACAAGTGCAACGAACAATGATGAAAACAAACAAATTATCAGCGTAAGCGGAAGATATTTCATGAACTCTCCAACTATACCAGGGAAAAACAGAAGCGGTGCAAAGGATGAAATAATCGTAAAGGTCGCTATCGTTACCGGTATCTGCACTTCACGCGGACCTTCGATTGCGGCATCGTGAGGATTGTAACCTTCACTTTCCTGAAGACGGTAAATATTCTCAACAACTACAATCGCATCGTCAACTATTATTCCAAGTACCAGAATCAATGCAAACAGAACCACTATGTTCATCGTGATTCCCAATGCATTCAAGACTATGAATGAAATCATGAATGAGAACGGAATAGATGTTGCCACAAGGAAAGCATTCTTAAGACCCATTGAAGCAAGCAGAATTAAACAGACAAGCAGAAATCCGGTTATGATCCCGTTCTCAAGTTCATGAACAGTATTCTTGATGCTTTTTGATTGGTCACCGGTATAACTGATTATTAGTCCTTCCGGCAGTTGACTCTTTTTGGATTCTACCAGTTCTTTGATCTCATCCGAAATCCTTATGATGTTTTCTCCGCTTCTCTTCTTTATGACCAATGTAACTGCTTCACGGCCATTTTCGCGGGACATTGTAGTTCGCTCTTTGTATCCGTAAATGACCTGTGCAACATCCCGAACATATATGGGTTGTTCCATCTCCGACTTAACTACAATGTCACTGATCTTTGCAGGATCATCAAATTCTCCCGGTACCCTTATCAGATAATTTTGATTCCCAATGTCAACGCTTCCTCCGGGAATGCTCCTGTTTTCAAGTCCAATCTTGTTTATGATATCATCGAATGACAAACCATAATACTTCAATCGGTAAGCATCTACATTGATTTTCACTTCGCGCTCCAGGCCGCCTTTTACATCTGCTGCAAGAACTCCCGGTATTGCTTCTATGTCATCGCTTAAGTTGTCTGCAATGTCTTTAAGATTTGCCAAACCGTAGTTGCCCGACAAGTTTATGTAAAGCATCGGTTGCTCTGAAAGATTAATCTCAGATACAACCGGTTCTTCTATGTCCTGAGGCATCTTTGTCTTTGCAACTGCAACTTTGTCTCTGACTTTTTGCAATGCATCATCTATGTTTACATCAGGAGTAAATTCAATGTTTACAAATGAAAAACTCTCCTGCGAAACTGATGTTATATTCTTGACGTCCTTAATTCCTTTAACTTCCTTCTCAATCTCCTGTGTCACAAGATTCTCCATATCCTGAGGCGATACGCCTATATAAGGGGTTGTGACGAATATGAAAGGAACAGTTATTGAAGGAGCTGATTCTTTCGGGATTGAATTGTATGATTGAATCCCGACAATCACTATCAGCGCCATCAGTATGTATACTGTAACTTTGTTGTCTATGGCTAGTTTTGAGATATTCATTTTGCTGTCTGAATTCTTTTAATTAATCACAACTACTTTGTCTCCGTCAGCTATTGACTGAAAACCTTCATATATCAATCGTTCACCCGCTGTCAATCCGGAAGAAATCAGAACTTCATTATTTTTCCTTCCACCGATGCCGACGATTCTTTTCTTTGCAATATCATTCTCAAGAACAAAGACATACTTCTCACTTCCTATATCGACAATCAGATCCTGAGGTAATACAATTGCATCCTCCTGCACAGACTTTTCAACGGTTATGTTGGCACTCATCTCAGGCTTAAGCCTTCCGTCTTTATTAGAAAGCACAACCTCAATCTCAAACGTCCTGTTTCTATCACTCAATACAGGAGAAACATAACTTACTTTGCCCTCAAATATTTCATCAGGATAAACATCAAACGTAATGCTGACTGAAGATCCTTTGGTTATATCTCCAATATATCTTTCGGGAATTCCTGCTGAGATCTTCACTCGGGATACATCTACTACACTGATTATCGGTGTTCCGGGACCGGCAACTTCACCTTTACTGAGATATTTTTCATTAACAATCCCGCTGATAGGGGAGACGACAAATCCCTTTTCTAATCTAGTTTCCAGAAGATCGAGCGACTTCCCGGCAAGTTCGAGCTGAAACTTTGCGTTTGTATAATCCTGCTCGGTAGAAATGTTTTCGTTAAATAATCTTTCAACTCTTTCAAAATTGCTTTTTGCTAATTCATATTGTGTCATTGCCTGATCATAACTTGCCTCATCAAAGTTTTTTCTGAATCGAACCGCAGTCTGTCCGCGACCTATCCTGGATCCTTTTTCGAAAGGCATATAAGTGATAAGTCCACCTTCCTCAGATGCAATCTTTGCAGATTCATAGGGCTTCACAATCCCAACTACACTGTATATGTCCTGAAACGGTTGCGAAATCACTTCCTTAACTTTTACAGACTGCAGCTGTTTTTCTGCTTCCACTTTTTCATCTTCTTTGCTTCCGCATGAACTTAGTGTCAAAGCAAAGAAAAACATTGCTGCAGTCCTGATGATCTTTGTCGTCATCGATGATTTATTTTTAAAATTTTTCATGTCTTATTTTTCCAATAATTTCTCAATTTCAGCTTTCGCTACTTGGTAATCATAGATCGCCTGCAAATAGCCCAACCTTGATTGATATAATGACAGTTCAGCGTCAAGGACGTCAATCTGCGTGAGTACTCCTGCAATATAACTTTTGTTTGCGAGGTCAACTCCTTTTTGAGCCAGATCAACAGTTGACCTTTGCGAGACTATTCTCTGCTTTGCATCATCGAGTGCAATGATTGCACTTTCAGATGTCAGCTTAAGTGTCTGCTTGATATCGCGTATGTCTTCTTCCGATTTCTTGACTTCGATGACAGACTGTTCTTTCTTAAAGCTGTTTCGAAAGAGGTTCAGATTCCAGGTAAGTCCTACTCCTGCATTGAGAGTATTGAAAAATCTGTAACCGTTAATTGCTGTGCCGTCGTTCTCATTTGAGGAATTAGTCCAGTTTCCAAATAAAAAGATCTTTGGGAGATAATTAGCATTATCAACTTTTACAAGTTCCTCGTTGATTTTTTTGTTTAATGCAAGTTGCCTTACCAACACATTGCCGTCGGTAATTTTCCTTGCAATGCTTGTTGTGTTTTCCATGACTTCTGTGCTGTCAAATCCCAATTGACCTATAACCTCAATGTTCTCAGACACATCAATTCCCATAGTCTTTGCCAATGCTTTCCTGCTGATCTCAACATTCCTTTCGGAGCGGGATACGTTTGGAAGTATGTTTTCGAGTTTGACTCTTGCCCTTAGCAGATCGAATTCTGTTGCAACTCCATTCCTGTATCTGCCTTCAACAACTTTTAGATTCTCTTCGGCATTTTGCTGAGTTACAACATTCAGTTCGTTAACAGACTGAGCAAGGAGAACAGCGAAGTAAGCTCTCTTCACATTGTTCTTTATGTCAGCTTCAACACGTTTCACATTCTCTGCCTGAATGTTCTGATAGTATTCCGCTATCCGTATTCCGGAAAAGATCGGTGTTCCTAAAACCGGAATCGGCTCAGTAATTTCAATTTGAGTAAGTATAGAATTGTCAGACCCGATTTCAAATGTTTCTCCGAAAATATTCAATACCTGTTTCTTAAATGATCTCGTGAAGATCATATTCAGGTTAGTTGTCGGAACAAGATTCTCACTGTAAACCTCAGAGACTTTACTTGCCGCCTTCAGCTCATCTAAGCGGGCTTTGGATAGATCAGGATTAGTCTTCATTGCAAATGAAATTGCATCTTGTTCTGATGCGATCACTAACTTGTCCTGACCCGTTACAATCCCTGATCGGAAAACAAAAATAATCAGCAACAGTAGTATAGCTCTTGCTGACTTGTTCAATTTCATTGAAAGCATATTAGATTTCGATTTCGTTTGCAAAAAGAGCTTTTGTGCTCTTTAACTTTTTCTTTCCCTTGTCAGTTAGCATTCCATTGAGAAGAAAATTGAACGTTCCGTCAAACGCCTGATATACAGACAGTTTGTTAGTCATGAGAAAATCAGGTTTCATTATAGATCCAATGGTTGCCGTGAATGCATTGATGATTATTGGTGCCGGGAAATTCTCGATGAGCTTTTCTCTCTTGCCCTGTTGCAACAACTTTGTGAGAATATCAATTGTCTTTGCCCGTCTTCTCTCATCTATCTTTGCTGCTTCACCGGGTGAGTGAATCTGAAGATCACGAAGCCATTTACCGCTTATGTTCATTGTTAAATTGCTGTACATGTTCAGTATCTTAACGAATTTCCATATAACGTCTTTGTCAGCATCCACTATTTCATCTATTGTGCCGGTAATTTGTTCAGAAGTACATGTGCAGATTTGTTCAACAAGTATGTCTTTGGAAGGAAAATGCTTGTAAATTGTTTTCTTGCTTATTCCAAGCCCTTTGCTAAGTTCATCCATGGAAGTCTTATAAAATCCTTCCGAATGAAACTTCTTTTTCGAGAATTCAAGGATCCGGTTTCTCTCTGCTATTTCAGGTGTGATGTCACTCAATAGAAACTATAACCGTTTTTTAAGTTTCCAAAATAGGCATAGCGATTCATAGTTACAAGGGCGTAATTATTTGATAATATCAGAAAGTCTGCCTTGTACTAACTGCGTCTTCCGGATTCTTCAATCATCCTTTCCATTTCGATCTGACGGATCAATTGAATTTGATATTGTATTTGATAATCTGGAATGATCATGACAATAATTACGTATTACTAAAGCCAAAAGATTCATATAAAATAGAGTTAGGGCCAATATCTAAAATGATAAGCGCCTTTCCCTGAATTCAGGAAAAGGCGCTAATATGAAACTTTTCTTTGAGGATCGTTACTCTACAACTTCCCTCTCTTTTACGACTTTCACTTTCACATCATTGCCTTCTCTGATTATTTGTATTTCATCATCTCTAAGATCATCGTCCGGAAAATCTTCTCTTACCATCCGGCGAATTTCCTCATCAGTTTTCCCATTAAACTTTCCGGGAGTGCCAGAATCTTTTCTAAGCTGTTTGATCTTTTCTAAATTGTTGCCGTCAGTTATTGTCATGTCAAATCCTCCATTGGGTGGAATTGAATTCTCGGCAAACTCAATGTTCACTCTTCGTGCATTTCCGTTAACCTCGATCTTTACGGTGGCTCCGGATATTCCTGCGCTTTGCAGTTGAGTTGTAATCTCAGATTTCAATTCGTCATCACTCATGTTGGTTGCATTAATATTGATTTGAAACAATTCGTGAAGCAATGCTGAGTATACAGGACGTTTAACGGTTTGACTTAACTCAAGCAGTTTGACAGATCCTACGCCGGCTATTCTTTCAAGCTCTGACTTGTATGCACTAACTTTGCCGTGGTTTTCTTTTGGAACAACAAAACTGTACAGTTGCTCCTCAACTCCGTTGATATTTCTTGCCTCAACTTTCACAGGACCTTTGGAAAGCCATGACAATGACTTCACCTGTTTCATTGCTTCAGGATTGGTTGGATCTACCGTCCAGGTCAGAACATCACCTGCAGTTTCATTGCTTGTTACCGGATAATTGCATGCAGCAACTACGAAGGCAAGGGCAAGAACAGCATATGCAATTCTTATCTTGCTTGCCAAAAAGAATTCTTTCATCTTCTTAATTCTCCTTTCAGGATAATTTGTTTGCGATTCGACCTTAATGCCATTCAACCATCCGGCAGCGGAATCAAAGGAGTCTTCGTAGTTGACTTTGTTGAGCATCCGGGAAACGTCGTTCATTTCATTTCCCTCTTGCTTCTTGTATGAGTCTGTATGTTTCATCGCTTATGTCTCCTTCTGAAAATTCACTTTTAATTTTATTTGCCGGTTTGATGCACTCATTGTTGAAGTAGTCCTTCAACTTTGAGCGGGCACGACTGAGCCGTGACTTAACTGCGGAAAGGCTTCGTTCTCCTTGTATTTCCATTGTTTCTTGAATGGAAAACCCGCCAATCTCAAATAACAGTAAAGCTGATCTTTCCTTGTCATTCAGGCAGTTCAATGCAGTTGCTATATCATTCTTGAATATATTCTCCTGACTCCTGTCTATTAATTCCGGGAATTCCGGAAACTGTTTTTCGTCATCGGATGGAAGAAACCTTCTCCAAAAATCTTTTCTGATCCAGTTGTAATACTCCCTTGTAATGATGCTGAATAGCCAGGAACGGAAACGTTCTTCAATTCGCAATGATCCAAAATTCTCGAGAGCTTTCAGAAGTGATTGCTGAATTATATCATCTGCATCGTCAGCTGAACGCTTTGAACACAACGCCCTGCAGTACTTCAGTGCGTCATTGTATTCAGGTCTCAGTAGTTCGACAAACCGGTTTGATTCGAAACTCATCTTAAGTTGTGATTATTGACCTTTATTGATAAGACGGTTTGCAATAGGAAAAAGTCGCAAGAAGAATGTAAATTTTCTGTGCGGCGTTAAGACTCATTTAAAAATATTGAAAACTATATATGTTGAAGTTCACTATCCCGGTTAATAAATGAGCTTGAACTCCAATCTGTCAGATAAAAGACATAATTTACTCAGGCTTTTGATATATAACATAAGCACTATTGCCTAGCGGTGACCTGTTGATTAGTTTAAAACCCTTTCCGAGAAAGATCTTGTCAATTGTTTCACCCGTAAAATAGGAATAGCTGAAGTCAGGATTGACGGAAAACTTTTTCATGTGTTCCCATCCTTTTTCATAATCCAAATCAAGATAATTGAACATCAGATAGCCGCCCGGTGTAAGCGTTCTGTAGGATTCATTGCAGTATGTATAAAATCTTGAAAGGTTAAGTTCAACGAAAACTCCATTTACAAAAATCATATCTGCGCAGTTATCGTGAATTCCGGGGAAATGCAATCCGTCGTTAAGTATTGGATGTACGTTTTCATATTTCTCGAAGTATCCTGTCAGGAAAGTAACAATCCATTGACTATGATCGATCAGATATAGTTTCCAGTTTGGATTATTCTTGATCTTGTTTATTATTTCCCTCGTGAAGCGTCCTGTTCCAGGTCCCAATTCAATTATGGTGCTTGTTTTCGGTGATATATAAGGAAAGACTATCACATCAAGCACATCAAGAGGGTTGCCTGTAGTCCTGACTATGTAGTCATTTACATCTTCGCCTAATGCCTTTGCTTCTTCAAACCATCTGGGATAATTTTCTGCACGGTTCTTGCTGACATTTCCGAGATTCTTCTGCTTTCTGACCAATTGATAACCAAGCTTAGAAAGAATACTCTTGATTAGTCTCATAATTTATTTTTGGGGTTAGGAATGTTGTTCTCAAATGAAATAAACCTGGAACCTGTAAGTTGAAATATATTTTCTGATAAAAATATCAAAACCAAATGTCAGAAGATATAGGGAATTAGTCGGCGAGTTTTGAGTTCATAAGTACCAAACTCATCAAAACGTATTTTTAGAATGTTATCCTCTATGAAAGACTTCTTAAGCATAACAATCAGAAGAATTATCCACGCCAGAATTCTAAAAAGTGTGAACTCATCAAGTACAAGACACAGACTTGAAAACAATACTGATGTGTACATCGGATGTCTTACTACTGAGTATGGTCCGGTAGTAACAAATTTACTGCTATTCCCTAAGTCGGGAAATATATTTACTCGAAACTTCATCTCTGCAATAGCCCAAAGTCCAAACAAAACTGAAACTGAGAAGATTGCGGTCAGAAGAAAAGATGACGGGAAAATTGGACCCGTGAATAATATCAATATTAAACAAAGTAACTGAAGTGTTACAAGTATAATGTGAAGTTTGCTAGGCATGTAAAAGTTTCAAATTCATGAATTCATAAATTCACAAATCAATCTGTGAAAATGATGAACTCCTGACTCACGCCTTGGTGAGTATCTTCCGCTAACATACAATGATGATCTGATCCCTTTTTGAACACTTTCAACAATCGACTCGTCCTCTCGTTCAACTTTATCTAAACCAGTACCTGCACCAATTTCAATCTTCGAGTCATCATATACATATGTTAGAAAAGTTACGCGTGTAAGATCTTTCCTAATTGGCTTCACTATGTTAATCGAAATTCCCCAAGGATAGAAATTGAACATCAAATTTGGAAACAGCCAGAAGTAATATGCTGAGACATTCTTGCCAAAGTCTTCATGATCCGAAGGCAGGTTAAATGTACCTGCGCTGCTTTTCCCTAAACCAAGTTGAAGATTGGAAAACTGATAGAGCTCAGTTGTATATCCGGAATAGTCGAGTTCCTGATTCAAACTGTTATGCACGAATGGTATGTGAAATCCCTCCAGGTAATTTTCACAATACAATGCCCAGTGACACTTAACAATGTAATCCATCGACCTTGACTGATCAAACTTCATCTCTTCAATCTTAATCCAAGACATTCTTCTGAACATCTCATCTAAAAATGATTGCAACGGAGCAACTGGCCTGATAGAAGTAAACAGAAATGGACCCCACGAATCAAAAGGCACAACCGGTAGATTATCCTTTGCCGAAGGGAAATTGTGAACATCATTAAACTCAGGCATTGAAACAAACTTACCGTTCAGATCAAATTTCCTCCCGTGGTATCTGCATCTGAGCTGTCTTTCCTTGCAGGCGCTTTCAACAAGAATGTTGCCTCTGTGTGTGCAAACATTCGACAGACAGTTTACCCTGTCATCAAGATCTCGTGTAAACAAGAGAGGTTCATTGAGAAAATCTTCATAAAGAGTAACAGGTGTTGCTTGTCCCGGCACTTTGATCATCTCTCTATCACCTGCAAAGTGCCAAGATCGGGTAAATATTTTTTCTTTCGACTCTTCAAATAATTCATCGTCATTGTAAAAGAATGATGGAAGTGTCTCTGCCATTCTTATATCTTCATGCACAAATAATCTTTTCATAAGAAAAATTCAGTTATTATAAGTTAACTCTTCTCTTCCCAAATCACGCAAAGATTTATAATTGTCTCAACTGCTTTCTGCATATCCTGTATGGATACCCATTCAAGCACTGAATGAAATGCATGCTCACCTGCAAATATGTTCGGGCAGGGAAGTCCCATGAAAGAAAGCCGCGAACCGTCCGTTCCGCCTCTTATCGAGTCGAGCTTGGGAGTAACTCCAGTTCTTCTCACAGCTTCCATTGCATATTCAATGATCATTGGATTATCATCTAAGATCTCTTTGAGATTTCTGTATGAATGTTCTACCCACACTTCGGCTTTGGAATTTCGGTATCTTGAAACAACTTCTTCTGCGGACTTTTTCAGAAAATCTTCCATCTCCACAAGTTTAGCATTATTGAAATCGCGTACAATAAATTTCAACTTGACAGAATCAACACTTCCCTGAATTGAGACAGGATGCAGAAATCCTTCTTTGCCTTCGGTAGTTTCAGGTGACATGGAATTTTTCGGAAGCTTCTCAAGGATCTCTGAAGCAATCTTTATGGCATTCTCCATTTTACCTTTTGCAAATCCCGGATGAATATTAAATCCTGAAATTTCTATAACGACCGAATCTGCAGAGAATGTTTCATCCTGAATGCTTCCAAGATCCGCACCGTCAATTGTATAACCTATGTCAGCTCCAAGTTTCTTCATATCTACTTTCTCAACTCCTCTTCCAACTTCCTCATCCGGTGTGAACAGTATTCTGATCTTTCCGTGCTTAACTTCAGGATGAGTGATAAAAAAATTAGCCGCATCCATAATCTCCGCAACTCCGGCTTTGTTATCTGCGCCTAACAAGGTTGTCCCGTCAGTTGTAATAATGTCATTCCCGATCTGCTCTCTTAGTTCAGGGTGTTCTTCAAAACGGATCAACTGTTCAGAGTTATTGGGAAGTACAATATCTCCTCCCTGATAATTCTTATGCATTATTGGTTTTACATCCTTGCCGGATGCATCCGGAGAAGTATCCATGTGTGAACAAAGACATAGCACCGGTACATCTTTTTCAGTATTTGATTGGATTGTTGCGTAAACATATCCATGCTCATCCATCTCTGCATCTGCAACTCCCATTTGTTTAAGCTCTTCAACAAGTACTTTGGCAAGATCCTTTTGCTTCTCTGTAGATGGAAATGATGTTGAAGAATGGTCAGACTGTGTATCGATCTTAACGTATCGCAAAAATCTTTCAACGCATGTGAAATTTATTTCGGGTTTGCTCATGCTGTATTTTGGAGTAAATTAGATTTGAATTATCTTAGTGTTCTGTTTCCTTTGTTGAATCATTGCTGCCTTCTGCTATGCTTTCGCTTTCATCCGGCTTGATTTTATGAATAGCTTTCTTAATGAAGTAATAACCTATGGTCAAACTCAAAATTAGCGCAGCAAATCCCATGAGTTTAAACGCATCTGTCTCTTCATAGTTGATGTCGATCAAATGCCGAGCTACGGCAATTATTGAAACCAGCAGAACTGTCTCAACATGAATTGCATTCTCTTTTAGATATACACTCATTGCCTGAAGCAGTTCGATGCCAATCAATACTAAGAGAAATGCCGAAAAAATCTTATAGATGTCATCCTTTTCCAATTGGAATAAAATCTCGGACCTTTGGAAAATAGCCGTAAATAGTCTCTGTCCCATGTCATAAGTCGCAAATGATATAACAATGATCAGCATTAGAATAAGCACTGATACAACAATCTTTTCGAATCTTTCCTGAATTCTTACTACCAGGTGTTTTTTGCTCATTATAATTAATTTTAATAGAAATATTCAGCCTTGCTCAGAAAGTATTCCACAATGTTTGTTTCGTGTTGTTCCACCGGAAAGTGCAGAAAGAAATAAACTTCCGGCAATCCTTTCTCTCTCCACTTCTTAATTTGTCTGAACCATTCGTCAATCCTCGAATAATCAGTCTCATGACTGTATGAAATGAATCTGATAAATGCTGTATGATTTGTTAAACGCAAGCTGTTTGCAAACTCTCTTGATTCAATCGAATCAGTTATCACAATACCTGCATTATTCTCTTTAAGTATAGATAGGGTTTGTCCCAACAGATCCGAGTCTTGCAGCATAGGAATTCTCGGTTCAACACTTATTCTGAAATTGTCCGGTACCATTCCGAGAAATTTGTTCAGAGATTCAAGATCCGCCTCCCCAAAGAAATTGTTGAGCTGAAGGAATATCACCCCAAGATTTATACCGAGGGAGTTGATTCCAATCAGAAAATCGTCAAGGTCATTTTCAATATCTGATAGTTTTTTCTCGTGACTGATCCTCTTTGGGACCTTCGGGCAAAATCTGAAATTCTCATCAACCTTATGTTTCCATCTCATCAATGCAGAAGGATCAGCGCCATTGTAGAATGTGGGATTCAATTCTACTGCATTGAATATCTTTGAATAATATCTCAGCAGATCACCTGATGCCGCTTTTTCCGGATACATACTTCCTCTCCAGCTTTCATATCCCCATTGACTGCATCCGAAGTACAACTTCATTCAGATATCTGCTTTCCCGATTGACATTTTTATGCTGTCATCCAAAGGCTCACAGATTTGCCTTGCTGCATCTTCATCAGTCAAGTATTGAGCTGCATCAGCCGGAGTGACAATCGCGGGCATTCTATTGTGAACCTTTTTCATGAAATTGTTCGGTTCGCAGGTAATGATCGATGAACTGACATCACCTTTAACATCCTTTTCCGAAAATATGCCTGCTGCAAAGAAAATTTTTTCCTTGCTGACTGTAATTCGCTGAGGAATTTTCTTTCCGTTTCCGGGTATCCATTCGTAAAATGCAGTCATTGGAAACAAACACCTTGCATTACTGAAATATTTCTTCCAGCGTGATGACTTTGATAAAGTTTCTATCTTGCTGTTGAAAATGTCTTTCTCAATGTTTGGGTCCAGTCCCTTTGCTGACCTTGATGGATCAAATATCTTTGACCTGATTCCCCATTTCATAACCTTCAACTTGAACTGATCATCTTCAAGAACAATAACTCTTACCATGTTTGTTGGTGCAATGTTTTGCTCTTTCAATATGTCATCGATATCGTAAGCAATATCAAGTGTCCCGGCATACTTGGAAAAAATTTCCTGAAGCTCCTCATTGCTCGATGCATTCTCATATCTTCCGCACATAGTATGATGCTATAGTTTAACGGTCATCAGTTCATGCCAGTTTGTTGTATATCTTCTGGAGCGATAAGACATTTTCATTTGCCAATCCTGATTAATACCGGATGAAGCAAATTTCACTGTCTCTTTTCCGTTGTGTCTGTTGATCATATCAACAGAATTCATCAGCAATCTTCGTTTCTCGTGATCAGAAGAATCTCCTATGCAAAATTGAAAGGAATCATCAGGAACAATACCCGACAGCATCACACCGGCTTTAATATATTTTATTCCCGGTTTGTATATCTGTCTCAGCAAAGTTTTTGAAACGGATACAAAATCAGGAGTGAATGATGATGAATAAGGCATGGCTGCAAATCTGCCTTCTGCGTGCTGAGTATCAGTAAGTTTATGATGATTGGTCTGTATGAATACGTTGATGTAATTTGCCATTGAGCCTTGCATCCTTAGCTTTTCCAATGCACGGGAAGTGTATTGGGAAACGGCTTCTTCGAGTTCAACTAAATCTGTTACATATCTGCCAAATGATCTTGAAGAGATAATTTGCTTTTTCGCATGAACCAGTTGATCAAGTTTAATGCATGAAATACCTTTTAATTCAAGCTGTGTGCGCGAACCTACCACTCCGGATTTTTTTCTGATCAGTTCAGGGTCTGCAGACAAGTAGTCATTTGCGCTTAGTATTCCATTTGACATGAAATATCTGCCGAGCGCTTTTCCGATGCCCCAAATATCAATCACCGGAACTCTGGAAAGAAGTTTACTCTTGTCACTGAATACGGTTATGTCAAATACTCCTTTAAGCTGTTCGTTCTTTTTGCAGAACTCATTTGCGATCTTTGCAAGAGTTTTTGTTTCTGCAATTCCAATAGATACGGGCAGCCCGGTGTTTTTAAATATCTGATCTCTGATCCTTCTGCAGTATTTGGTAAGATTTTTTTGCGTAACAGATTCAAGAGTTATGAATGCCTCATCAATTGAATAAACTTCTATGTCCGGTGTGAACTCCTTAAGCGTATCCATGACTCTTTTTGACATGTCTGCATAGAGCGCATAGTTGGATGAAAAGTAAGTCACGTTTCCTGCTTTGATAATGTCCCTTACTTTGAAAAAGGGAACGCCCATTTTTATGCCGAGAGCTTTTGCCTCATTGCTTCTTGCGACTATGCATCCGTCATTATTGCTGAGCACAACAACCGGTTTACCGTTCAGTTTTGGATTGAACACTCTTTCACAGGATGCATAGAAATTATTACAGTCAACTAGCGCAAATATTCTTTTCATAAACTAATTATCGCTTTGATCACAACTCCCCATATCTCGGTATCATTCGTTACTTCAATTGGCTTATACTTATCATTCTCAGGAACAAGATAGTATCGTCCTTTTTCGATGTGAAGCTTCTTGACGGTAAACTCTCCTTCAACAACCGCAACAACGGTATCTCCTGTCTTCGGTTCCTTTGCCTTGTCAATAATGAGAAGATCACCATCCTTTAGATTTGCTTTGATCATTGAATCACCGGTAACTTTTGCGAGAAAAGTTGACGACGGATGCTTGATCAGGTATTCGTTAAGGTCAAGTTCTTTTTCAAGATAATCAAATGCCGGAGATGGAAAGCCGGCAGGAATTAAGCATTCCACATATTTCAGTTTGATCTTCGTATCTAATGAAGGCTTGAAAAATTCTAGTTTCACTTGTGGCAATGTTGTTTATCTTTGCATCAAATTAATCAAAATAGTAAAGAGCTACAATATAATGATTCAGGAAAGCTGATGAATAATCCTGAATAAGCTGCATGATCCTTCTCTGAGAATTTTACAATTTCTAATGTGCTGATAAATTGACGGAATACTTTACGCTTGATTGGGAACAGGTTCTTATGGGATATATTGAGGGAATTTTTCCAATGGGAAACAGCAACGGAACTGTAAGCTGGTATGAAGCCAATCCGAGAGCAGTCATACCTGTTGCAGATGAAGCCGGTGAATTGAGACTTTCCAGGTCATTAAGACAAGTTCTGAATAAGAAAGTATTCGAAATTCGTCATAATACAGAATTTAAAAAAGTAATAAAGCTGTGTGCGGAACGTGAGGATACTTGGATTAATGAACTTATCGTGACATCATTCAGCGAGCTTCATAAAAAAGGTTTCGGGCATTCTATAGAAGCCTGGAAAGATGATGAACTGGTTGGCGGACTTTACGGAATTTCATTTCGCGGTGCATTCTTTGGTGAATCAATGTTTTTCAGGGAAAATAACGCGTCAAAGGTTTGTGTTGTGAAGCTCTTTGAGATTTTAAAGAAGAATAATTTTCAGCTGTTTGACATACAGATGATGACTCCGCATTTTAAATCTCTGGGAGCTATTGAATTGTCTAAGGATAAATACAATTTACTCCTTGATAACGCAATGTCAGTGGAATGTAAATTTATTGTTTAATTTGCTAATCGTATTATTTAATTCATAACCGGAGACCTAATGATTATTGCAATATGAGCCGGTTCCGGATTTATGCAAAATATTGAATCCTTCAATACTCATTCAAACATTTTCTCAAATCAATTTTTGGTAAGCATGATCAATTTAATGAAGCTTTTTTCTGTGCTGTTAATTCTATTGTCAAACATTTCATACTCACAAGTTATTGAAGAAACTTTGATCAGTGAATTTGATGTGCAGCAAAATGCAGATGTTTTTGACTTCTCAATAGATAAGGCAACCGGAAAATATTGCTATGTGATTTGGAATAGTGACCATACAGCCGCAAAGATACAATATGGGAAATCGGTCTCGGAGGAATTCAACAGCATAATTTCTGATAAGATAAGATTCTTTTCTGATGGAAGCTATGCTGCATTCGGAAATTTCTATGAAGATACTTCACGCAAGGCAACAGGAACTTTGATCGTTAACGGGAAGAGTGTTTTTTCATCAGAGTATATTGACTGGTACAGTTCTTATATCAACAAAAATGATGAACTCATTCTGATTTCCAAAGAAGGTGATAAGTATTATCTGATAAGGTATTCTATAGATAAAGGTATAAAGAGATCAGAGCCGTACGATGAACTAAGAGCGGCATTTACAATGAAGCCTTCAACATCGGAAGAAGGAGATGAATACATAAGCGATGATGAGTATCTTGTTGACGGGAACGGCAAAAGACTGTATGTAGGTGTTGCAAATAACAAGGCTTATCTGATCCAGGGTGATAAACGCGATGAGACACCATATACCGACATAGACTTCTCAAGCATAGTTTACGATCGAAACGGCGAGATGTGTTATATTGCTAAAAGCAACGGAGAATTATATACATCGCCCAAAGGATTTTTTGTAGTGAAAGCAGGGAAGAAGTTCAGAACTTTTGATTATATCTATCCGCCGTTGTATTTTGATGCATCAAATTCTATTTACTATATAGCTTCAGATTCCATAGCTGAATACGTATATGATTCCTATCTTGTGAAAAATGAAAAAAAGATCACTTCTCAGTCTTCTGCACGAGATAAAAATGTAACGTCCAGTATCCAGGAATTGAGAATTGATCCGGACGGAAGTATATCCTATGTTGCTTGGCAGGAGACAAAACAAGTAAGTGCCGACAATGTAGAATCATACAATACATCCCATAGTTTTGTAGAAGATGGGAAAGAATCATTTCTTGGATATAACCTAAGACCTATAGTCAGATGCAGCAATGAAGAGATGCTGTTTGTGGCGCAGAGCAAACTAGGCGTTATGAAATTCGATCTGTTCAAATTTGACGGAAGTAATGTCAGAAAGGTAAATAAGGAAGGGTATGATGAAATCTATGGTTATGGTTTTACACCTGATGATAAAATCTACTATCTCGGAATGAGGGAGGACAAGACCGCTGATACTTACACAAGCAGTGTTGACCTTTACATTGATAATGTGAAGATTGGAAACTATGGCTATCTGATCTATCAATTAGCAGGTGATTCAGCTCAGGCGCTTGTTTATTCCGGTAAAGGTGATTATGCATTTGTAACTGACGAGAAGTTAAGTGATAATATGTATTACAGTAGCATACATGTTAACGGAATAAAGCTTCCTCAACCCAAAATGTCTCAACCGGGCTCGGAACACATTTCTAATGTTTACAATTTATTCTACACATCGAACGGAAAAATGTTCTTTACGGCAACTACCAAGTCCGGTGAAAGTTATTCCGATAATATTCTGGAAGCATTTGTTGATAATTCCTCACTGGGAAAAACCTACAACTCAATCGGCAAGATCACTTACGACAAGGACTTGAATAGTGCAAGCTTCCTCGCTTCAAGAGGTAAGGGTATTTACGAAGTTAAAGTAAAATTTTAAACGATTATCTGTAGTATGATTCTTTGATATTTATTGTGTGGCCATCAGTAACAATAGTGATGCCTCCATTTTGATCTGTCCGACAGATTTCTGAACCTGTATGCCGGTACCTTTTCAAGACTTCAGATGACGGATGTCCGAATTTATTATTTTGTCCGCAGGAAATTATCACTGCCTCAGGTCTTACATTGGAAAGGAATTCGGACGTTGATGATGTGCTGCTGCCATGATGTGCAGATTTGAGAATGTCTGCTGACAGGAATGTTCCATACTTCTCAACAAGATATTTTTCTGCTTCGACTTCAATATCACCGGTAAATAAAATTTCTGCCTCTTTGTATTTGAGAAGAAATACTACCGATGAATTGTTCAGGTTATCTTCCACCTCTTTATTCAGTTGTGCATTCTGTTTGCTTTCCGGAAATAGAAAGTAGAACCTGACCTCACCTGCGCCGTCGATAATATCTCCCGCAGCTGCCTCATAAAGTTTGATGTTTTTGCTCATTGCTCTATCGTAAATTGCAGATGGCCTAGGTTGTTCCATTCCGTTTGATGAGTATACTAACAGTTTGACTCTGAAATTATTCAATATGTATGATGCTCCGCCAATGTGGTCTGCATGATTGTGTGTCAGGATCAGCAGATCGATTTCCTTTATTCCATTCCTCCGCAGAAACGGTGCAAGTGTTCTTTCACCAATATCATATCCATTGGCTGAGTTGCCGCAGTCAACGATTATGTTCTTTTCATCAGGAGTTTGTATCAGAATGCAGTCACCTTGTCCGGCATCAAGCATTGTGATCGACAGTTCATCTTTCCTGAAATGGAAATCTGTCTTGAAAGCATAGATGATGACCAGCGAGATAATTGACCGCGAGATAAATGCTTTGAGATTCGCCGATGTAGCAACGAGCAACAGGCAAACGTACAAGCCTGTTATCTGAATTGTATTCAATTCCTCAACATAGAAAGATGCACCGGGAATTTTTGCGGATTGCCTGATAATAAATAATTGCAAGCTAAGCAGAAGATTATTTGTTTCGGCTGCAAAGGATGCAAAAGATTCTGAGATCAGTGACAAAGAGATCTGCATAAAACCTATGGCTAGTGAAAGGTTTGCAAGCGGAACAGCCACAATGTTTACGATCAATGATATCAAAGAGACCTTTCCGAAATAAGATGCTGTAATCGGAAGAGTACCCACCTGTGCTGCAAAAGTTGTCAAGAATGCCGCTAATATATTTCTGAATATTCTCAGCGCATTGCTTTTGCTGATGACAAGATTTGAAATGAGATGCTTATCAAGCTTTTCATAGATCCAAACCATGGATATAGTCGCTGCAAAAGATAGAATAAATCCTGCATCAAAAAGAAGCCTTGAATCATACAAGAGTATCAAGCATGCTGACACACCGAGTATGTTGTAAAACTGTGACTTCCTTTGTATCCTGAATGACACTAATGCCAAACCACCCATAAGAGATGCACGTACAATTGATGCTGTGTTTCCGGTCAGCATGCAATAGAAGATGAGAAATATTAATATCACGATCAGTTTGAGTGTAGTGTTGAGTCTGAAAATAGAAAGCAGAATGGAAAGTGACAATATCAGGTATGCAACATTGAGCCCCGATACTGCAATGAGATGCGATACTCCGGCATTCATGAAATCCAGTTTCACTTCATCTCTTATGTCTGATCTGTCCCCGACCACCAGCCCTTTCAGAAATTCTGCTTCATCACCATGAGACTGTGTCTCAATACTTCTTATAGAATACATTTTCGAAGTGTAGATTATGTCCTGCATTACAAAATCAAGATTGCTTCGTGACAGCAATGTTACATTTGAAAATCCGTAAACACGAAAGGTCTTGTATATGCCTTTCATGAAAAGATACTTTCTATAATCAAACTCTCCTTCATTTTTTCTGCCTGGTGGTTCTGTAATAGTTCCTTTCAGAATCAGCAGATCGCCGGGCATTATTTTCAATTCAGAAGTATCGTGTCTTGACTTTGTAATCGTTACCAGAAAATCTCCTTCCGTTTTCAGCGTCTCACGCGCATATATGAACCTTGAGCTAAGTGTGAAGCGAACTCTGGCACTGTCATGGTCTGGAAGGTCGTTCACAATACCTGTTAGCAATACCGATTCATTTTTATGTGTGGTCTTTAGCCGGGCAACTGATTCATCAGAAATGTTGAATGAATCAAAGTTGAATTTTGCTAAGCCTGTTATGAAGATCAGAAGGTAGATAACTGATTGTAACATGACAGGCTTAAATCTCAGCAACACGACTGCCATTATGCACAGCGATAAGGCAATAGCAAGATGTGATTTATTGAGAGGCAGAAAACTACCGGCAATGATACCTGCTGTCAATGGTAACGAATATTTTATTGCAGGTATCGTTGATACTTTATTTATACATGAAATTGACACTCTGAAATGTACATTCATTATGATACACCTTCAAAAAGTTTTTCACTGTTTTGTGAAAAGAGTTTGAAGAATTGGGGGAATCAATTTTTGTGGTTTGTATCAAGACTTTCAAAAGGAATTATAATTGCATAATTTAACCGCCATGAATCCATCAGAACTAATTAAGAAGAAAAGAAATAATCTTGCACTGACAGACGATGAACTAAAGTATTTGATCGATGGCTATTTATCAGGCAAGATAGAAGAGTATCAGATGTCATCATTTCTTATGGCTGTTTATTTCAGAGGAATGAATGACGAAGAAACATTTCAGCTCACCGAGATCATGTTAAGGAGCGGAGTAGTTCTGGATCTTAGCTCTTTAAATATGCCGAAGATCGATAAGCATTCCACCGGTGGAGTGGGTGACAAGACTTCTCTAATACTCGCGCCGCTGGTTGCTTGTGAAGGTATAGCAGTGCCAATGATATCCGGCAGGGGACTAGGGCATACAGGCGGTACGCTTGATAAGTTAGAATCAATCCCCGGATTTGATGTCAATGTTAGTATAGATGAGTTTGCCAATTTGCTTAAGGATAATGGCGTAGTCATGGCCGGACAGACAAAGGATTTTGCTCCGGCGGATAAACGGCTTTATTCATTGAGGGATGTGACGGCAACTGTGGAATGCATTCCGCTGATTACATCAAGTATCATGAGTAAGAAATTGGCAGAGGGAGCCGATGGATTTGTGTTTGATGTAAAAATTGGTTGCGGTGCGAATCTTCCGGGAATCGATCAGCCAATAGAACTCGCAAAGAAACTGATTCATACTTCCCGTAAGTCCGGCAAAAAGGCAATTGCAGTGTTATCGGATATGGAGCAACCGCTCGGAAAAAAGATTGGTAATTGGCTCGAAGTCGAAGAGTCAATTGAGCTGATGTCCGGTTCTATGATTCCGGATCTTTTCAAACTCACTACATTGCTCGCCGGTGCAATGATTTATCTTGGGGGAAAATCCAATAGCATCGAAGATGGCGAGAAGAAAGCAGTGACAAGACTCATGGACAAAAGCGCGTACAGAAAATTTCTTGATATCGTAAGATTTCAGAAAGGAGATGTTGAGTATGTAAAGGATTGGACAAGGCTCAAGAGAAGCGGAATTGCCAGAAGTCTGTTTGCCAACAGCGACGGATTCATTTCTGAATTGAAGGCAGATGAAATGGGCTTTGCAGCAATTGAACTTGGCTGCGGCAGAAAAAAGATTGAAGACAAGATCGATCCTCTGGCAGGAATAATTCTGCATTCTAAGATTGGTGATGAAGTGAAGACGGGTGATGCCTTGCTTGAAATGTATGCAGATTCTTCTGAAAAACTTGACAGGGCTGAAGAAAGATTGAATAGAGCAATTGAAATTTCTCGTGAGAAACCGCTCGAAAGGAAATTGATCATTGATATATTGGATTAAGCTATGAAAGAAAATTTACATGAACTAATCTGGAGTCTTAAAATATTGAAATTACAAAACCAAACTCATAACATTTGAAATGGAAGACGTTAAACCAAAAAGAAGATTTGACAGCAATCTGGCCAAAGTAATGCTGGCGGTTATCATTATTGCAACTATATTTTCTGTTTACATGACCATCAAACTGATCATTCATGGCTTTACATTCAGATAGCCGATATATTATTTTGAGATCATGCCTTCTAAATATTTTTCTTTCAGAAGGGGAGTGATACGATATCGGTCTTCTCCGAATTCATGAAACATTGATTCGATTATTTTATAAACCAGATCAATGCCAAGTTTTTCACTCCATTCTATCGGTCCGTAAGGATAATTTGTGCCAAGTTTCATTGCCGTATCAATGTCTTCCCTGTTTGAAGTTCCTTCCTGCAACACGAGATATGCTTCATTAATGATCAATGTAATGATCCGCATGGCAATCAATCCCGGCTTGTCAGGTGAAACTAGTATCTGTTTGCCCCCGCTTGTAAAGAGATCTTTAATGCTTTCGATTTTTTGTGCGTCAGTAAATTTAGTTGATGAAATTTCAATCGCTTTGGCAGATGAAAATCCGGGATAAAGACTAATGCCTGCAAGATTTTCCGGTGAACTTATCTCAGATGCTTGTTCTAATGCAGTAATACAAAGTGAATTTGAAACGATCACGCATGATGGATTCTTGCTTTCGATGAAATTCAGAATTTTGAACTTCATTTCCCTGTCGTAATAAGTGAGTTCAAAAACTATGTCAACCTTGTCGTCAAGCTCATCACAAATTTCACTTTTTTCTTTAAGCAGTTCAGAGAGTTCTGAAATGAGTGCTTCGCTGTCTCCTATAAGAAATATTTTCTTCATTTAATAAAGTTTGAAATTGAATAATCTGGGCATTTATCTTAATGAAATGTATGAGCAATACAAACTTAAACACTCATCTAAGGATCCGGTATGGATTCTTCATAAATTCAAAGATGCCCGTGATATAGAAATTGCCGGTTTGATTGTTTCCTGCTATTCGTATGGAAGAGTTGAGCAGATCAATGTTCTGATGGAGAAACTCTTCATTAAAATAGGTTTCAATGTGCATGAATTTACCGTGAATTTTTCTGAACAAAAAGATAAAAAGTTTTTTAAAAATCTTAATTACAGATTTAATTCAACTGATGATATGATCAGTTTGTTTGTGAACATTCAACGGATATTGATAGAGAATGGCAGTTTAAAGAGTCTCTTTGTTAATGGGATGAGAAAGGAAGATAAGAATGTTCTTAACGGGCTGTATCTTTTTGGAAACTATTTGCGAAGAATAAAAGGAAAGAGTATAAGTTATTCATATCTCATTCCTGATGTAAGAAAGAATTCTGCTTGTAAGAGACTCAATCTTTATTTGCGATGGATGGTAAGAGATGATGAGATAGATACAGGATGCTGGAAAGAGGTTGGAAAGGAGAAACTAATATTTCCTGTAGATACTCATGTTTACAGGGTTTCAAGGAAACTTGGCTTGCTGGAGAGAAAATCTTGTGATATGAAATTTTCATTAGAACTTACAGAAGCACTCAAAAAATTTGATCCTTATGATCCTGTAAAATACGATTTTGCCCTTTGCCATATTGGAATAGAAGGAAAATTGTGATCACTCATTTGTGATTACAATCACTGCTGGCCAAAACGATTTTGCATTTCGAAAATTCTTTCGAAATCAAGCTGGAAAGTTAAAA
>CALEVL010000244.1 GCA_937924675.1 uncultured Ignavibacteria bacterium
GCGGAACATAAGTCTCAAGGCACAATGCAGTTGCTGATGAATCAGGGGGACTATGAGAATTACTGGTACTTCGATATCAATGACCCCTCTAAGAAGCAGAAGACAGCAGAACTGTTTGAAAAACTAAAGGTAAATAATTTCAAAGTGAAGGAGTATAAGTGATGAAGATGAGAGCATGCATAATGTTAACTTTTGTTGCATTGGTTGCGATCTTCAGTTCATGCGGGAAAGAGAGCGGAAAGAAGAAACTGGTAATCTACTCACCTCATGGAAAGGAAATGCTGACCGAGTTTGAGAAATCTTTTGAAGCGGCAAACCCTGACACAGATGTTCAATGGCTTGATATGGGCTCGCAGGAAGTGTATGACAGGATCAGAACCGAGAAGGCAAATCCTCTTGCAGATATTTGGTGGGGTGCTCCGGCAACAATTTTTATGCGCGCTGAAAAGGAAGCGCTGTTGGAAAAGTATTCTCCAACATGGGCGGCATCGGTTCCTGCACAAAGCAAGAGCGCCGGTGATATGTGGTTCGGTACATTCATTACTCCGCAGGTGATCGCATTCAATGAAAAGACTCTCTCAAAGGAAACCGCGCCCAAAGATTGGAATGATCTGATCAAGCCGGAGTGGAAAGGAAAGATCGTCATCAGAAATCCGATGGCATCAGGAACAATGCGTGCAATTTATTCTGCTATGATTGCAACAGCCGTAAAACAGACAGGCAGCGACATTGCAGGCTTTGAATGGCTGAAGAAGCTTGATGAGAATACTTCATCGTATGCGGCTGATCCGACTCAGATGTATGTAAAGCTTGCAGGCAATGATGCGGTTACGCTATGGAACATGCCGGACATTTTTCTGCAGAAGGAAAAATACAACTATCCTTTCGGTTTCAATTTCCCGGTGTCAGGAACAGTTGTGCTGACAGACGGGATAGCGATCGTCAAAGGCACAAAGAATATTGATGCAGCAAAGAAGTTCTACGAATATGTTACTTCAGAGAGCAGTCTGCTCATTCAGGCGGAAAAATTCTACCGCATTCCGGCAAGATCGGATATTCCAAAAGACAAACTTCCATCATGGATCTCCGGTAATCCTTTCACTTCAATGGAAATTGACTGGGAGCTCATTGCGGATAAAGAATCGGAGTGGATGAAGAAGTGGGATTCGGAGATAAAAGGGAAAAAGTAAATTGAAAATTGAAAATTGAAAAAGAATTATCTTGGGTCATGCTTACGAAAAGCCAAAAGTACGATCAGAGCTAATCGGATTGAATTACATTTTCAGTTCAAAACATTGCAACGGCGTTTAGCATCTTTAACTTCCAATATTTATGAATTTCAATTTTCTAAAAAGGGACGGCTTAGCCGCAATTTTCAATTTTTAATTTTCAATTTTTAGTTGATTCTATCCGTTAAAAATATTTCAAAAGATTTCGGAGCTCAGAAAGCTTTGGACAATGTGAGCTTCGATTTGTCCAAAGGCGAATTCTTTTCTTTGCTTGGTCCAAGCGGTTGCGGTAAGACTACTTTGTTGAGGATCATCGCGGGACTGGAGTTTCCAACTTCAGGATTCATTGAATTGAACGGGAAAGATTCATCAGGACTGCCACCTCAAAAAAGAAATGTGGGAGTAGTGTTTCAGAACTATGCTCTGTTTCCTAACATGACGGTTTTTGAGAATGTCGCATACGGATTAGAGGTCAGAAAACTTTCCTCGGATAAGATCAGGGAGAGAGTGAATGAGGTACTTGAAAAAGTAAGGATCTCACATAAGATGAACAGCAATGTAACAATGCTTAGCGGAGGTGAGCAGCAAAGAGTTTCTCTTGCGAGAGTAATTGTTACCGAGCCGGATCTTCTTTTGTTTGATGAACCTCTCTCAAATCTTGATTACGCACTCCGGCTCGAGGCCAGAAATGAGATCAAACGATTGCAAAGAGATATCGGAATTACTTCGGTATATGTGACACATGACCAGTCTGAAGCTCTTGCACTTTCTGACCGCATTGCAGTCATGAACTCAGGCAAGGTGATACAAATCGGAACTCCGGAAGAGGTCTATCTGAATCCGGCTGACAAGTTCATTGCAGAGTTTATCGGACATTCAAACTTCTTCACT
>CALEVL010000245.1 GCA_937924675.1 uncultured Ignavibacteria bacterium
GCAGAATTATCCTAATCCTTTCAATTCGTCAACTACAATCAGATTCAGTGTCAGATACAGCGGAATTTATTCTTTAAAAGTTTACAATTCAACAGGACAGAAACTTTCAGACTTATTCAGCAGGAAGTTTACACCAGGCTCTTATCAAATAACTTTCAGTTCTTATGAACTTGCATCCGGAGTTTACTTCTATGAGTTATCATCTTCAGACGAAAGATCAATCAAAAAATTTGTAGTTCTCAAATGACTTAAAAATAAAATTGCTGAGAATTTTCAGCAGGAAAGAGACATGAATTCAACTAAAAAAATGATTTCTTAAGAATTTAACTAAGGAGTACAGCAATGAAAAAGCTAATTTTTGTTGTTTCGGTGTTAATTGCCTTAATACAAAGTGAAAAACTTTTTTCCCAATGGGATCAACCATTGGATTCAGGATACTACAATGACGAAGGCAATGTTCGTATTATAGAATATTATAAACATTATATCGAGGGAAAGTTAGATACAAACAGATTATATGACTCTTTGTATATGCAGCAAGTAACGGATTTTATTTGCTCAAAAGGAGCACACATAAAGAAAATATGGTTTGAAGTTCCACTTGGAGGAGTTCAGATTTTACTCCCCGATTCACTTGATGCATTGGATATGATTGATGTATTTATGCAGTCAGGGTTATTCTTATTTATTCATCCTCTTTCTCCTTACAGAATAAATTCTAATCCAGGAGACCCAAATGATCCGTACTTTAATTATAATTCAAGTATTCAAAACGGTCAATGGTACCTGCAGAATGGAACCGGGGGAATAAAGGCGTCAAGAGCGTGGTGGATAACCAAAGGCAACGGAGCCAAAGTCCGAATCTATATCATCGACACCGGATTAAACCTAACTTCTTCAGGAGCTAAAAATCACGAAGACCTAATGAGCAGCAACATAATTTTAGGAACTAATTTCCTTAATGGAAGGAATGTGAGTGTAAGAGATTCTAGCGGACATGGAACAGCAGTCGCGGGGTTGATTGCAGCTACACGCAACAATTTGAAGGGTATAGCTGGATTAGATTCGTCTATAGAAGTAGTAATTCACAAAATAGTAAAGAATGAAGCTACAAGTATAATACTCGATTCTTTAGCAAAGGCAATTAATAATGCAGTAATCTGGAAGCAACAGAATCCATCCAAAGCTTGTGTAGTTAATTTAAGTTTGGGAGGGATGATAACATCAATTAGTTTGGAAAATCAGATTAGTGCGGCTCGAACCGTAGGTGTAATTATCATTTGTGCTGCAGGTAATTCCGGAACTCAACCAGTTCAATATCCCGGAAGATATTCAACAACTTATGATAATGTTGTCTGTGTTGGTGCTTCAGATAAGTCAGATAACAGATCTACTTATACAAATTTCTCTCCGAATAGTACTACATATCAATTAACTTTAGTTGCACCTGGTGGGAAAGGCTCTGGCTTTACTATTTCAGAAAATATAATAGCCCCTTCTGTCCAGTTAAGCAGTTCTAGTCAATCAATATATGCTGCAAATCTTTGGGGTACATCATTTTCAACTGCTTTAGTAACTGGAACAGTTGGATTAATGTTTAGTGTAAAATCTTCATTAACTCCTGCTCAAATTAGGCAAAGACTCATTCGAGGATGTAATAAAGTAGGAGGTGTCCAATATACGAATGGTTATAATCAGTATATGGGATATGGAAGACTCAATGCATACGAATCAGTTTTTCTTTGCCTTGATTCAGTTTACAACTTTACTGCACCGGCGGGAACTTCATTTATTGGATTCAAAAGGTTGTATGGTCCAGACAACAAAATTAACAACAACGATATACTGAAAATTAACTCAAGAGAATCTGTCGTTTTGACTCAAGGTGCAACTCTCAAATGTCTTGGCTATTCTAAATTATATATAGATTTTCCGGGAACAAATTTCATTACAAGAACAGGTGCGACAGTTAGCCAGTCAGGTGAAATTGTTGCAAGATTCGGTGGATGTTGGATTCAAAATGGATTACTTAATTTGAACTTTTCGAATAACGGAGGTGACGACAGAGGTTGTATTGCTCTTTTTCATGGAGGAAGCATGATGATTGAAGATAGCATAAGTCTTAACTACAACACAGGTGGTTTTATGGCTATATGGAACGGAGAATTGGTTACAGGCAATAACTCTTCAATTAATTTCGGCGGCGAAAGCTTTTTGAAAGTACTGGGAAATTCAAAACTTCATTTTGGAGAGAACTCAGGACTTACTTTTACAGATAACAGTTATCTGTATTCCAGTACTTACGATACAGCCGTCATCCAATATGCAGGATTTGATGAGAGTACTTTGTGGAATGGAGTTCAGATCTCAAATTCATTGAATAATGACACTAACAATCTGATTCGTGATTGTATCTTCTCTCAAACAAAGACAGCAATC
>CALEVL010000246.1 GCA_937924675.1 uncultured Ignavibacteria bacterium
GCTATGAAAATGAAAAGTATGAAGAGGAATTTTCCTTGCTGAAGAAGATAGGTCTTACAAGTTTCAAAAATTACGCTGGCCACTTCAAGCATTGATTTGTGAGCCGGAAGCTTCTTCACATTCACGTACTGAATTACACCGAAGATCAGACCAAGGATGCATACTACTATCCCGTAGGTCAGCAATGTGTTCTGATCTGAGTTAAGCTCCGGTATCTTCAAGTCGGCTTCACTTGCCATTGCGGCAAGCGGACCCGTAAGAAGAATTAAGCTTAAGAGAAATTTCTTCATTATGATTTGTTTGGTTTCAGATTACTAAAAAAAATCCCAATAACCATAAATTATTGGGAATGATATATAAGTTAAGATTTCAATTCTCGATTTGCCCTGCCTGATTTCCTTTTTCTTCAAGATATGACTTGTTGAATGAATTCATTGTTTTATATACTCCGTTTACGACAAAACTTTCAGCGCAATCGGTGTAAATCTCATACATCTTCACAAGCTTCTCAAACTCATCATCATTAAACTCACCCAACACAAAATCCACAAACTCATCTTTTCTAATCGGCTCATCCTTTCCGATACCAAGCCTCATTCTCGGATAATCTTCTGAGAAAAGCTCATAGGCTATGCTAGCTAGTCCGTTATGCCCGCCATCACTTCCTTTATCTCTTACCCTTATTGTGCCAAGAGGAATTTGAAAATCATCTACCATTACAAGCAGATCTTCCTTTACTATCTCTCTTTTTTCCATGAGATCTCTGACAGCAATTCCGCTTCTGTTCATGTAGGTCAGAGGTTTCATCAGGATGACATCCTCGCCGCGTAGTCTGAAATCTGCTTCGAGCCATTCACCCTTTCCCGGCTTAAGTTCAATCTTATGCCTTTTGCAAAGAACATCTATCACAAAGAATCCGATATTATGTCTTGTCCGGCTGTATTTTAATCCCGGATTGCCAAGACCTGCTAAGAGTTTCAAAAGCTTAGAAGTGCAAATGCAATTTAATTACTCTTCGTCGTCTTTCTTGCCTTTTGAAAGAACTTCCGGTTCAGCAGGTGTCTCTTCAGTTGTTTCAGTAGTTTCCTTGATTACAGTTGGAGGTACAACTGCAGCAACTGTTGCATTCTCATCAATAAGGATTTTAACATTGTCGAGTTTAATATCACTTACCTTTATTGAGTCATTGATATTCAATCCCGAAACATCTACATCAATATGTGATGGAATGAATTTCGGAAGACACTCGATCTCCAGCTTATGAAGTGTATGCTGAAGCACTCCGCCTTCTTTGATACCAATGGCATTTCCGATGAGATGAATATTGACTTCGATTGTAATTTCCTCACCTTCATTCAGGGCAATAAGATCAAAGTGAACAGGCTTGTCTGAAAGAGGATGAAACTGAACGTCTTTGAGGATGCATGAGTATGAATTATCCTGAACCTTCAGGTTTACAATATTCGATTCGGTAGTATAAATAACCGGCCTGAGATCAAGTTCGTTAGCCGCAATATTAATTACATCAACTCCGTGTCCGTAATATATACCGGGAATGAAACCTTTCTTTCTCATCTGATTCAGTGTAAGATCGCTGAATTCTTCTCTCTTGCGGGCAACTAGATTTATTTCTGACATGATACTGATTTTTTTAAAATGAACTACAAAAATAGCCCAATACACAAAAATTATCAATCAAAATTTTTGTGCAAGGGGTGAATTATGTTCCTTACCGGAACAAGCCGGAATATAACTGCGAAATTGTACCGGGAGAGGGACTTGAACCCCCGACCTACGGATTATGATTCCGACGCTCTAACCAGCTGAGCTATCCCGGCTAATTTGGAAACGGCAAATTAAGGTTATTGTCCGTCTAATTCAATGTATTTTAGAAAATTGCCCGAGATAAGTTAGATTTTGTCGTCTTTACTGAATTTGAGAAGTCGGAAAAGAAATATGAATGGACACGGTTTCTAATGAATGCGATTTGTTTCAAC